>JAUSDQ010000018.1 GCA_030650525.1 Sulfuricaulis sp. | reverse complement strand
TGGAACCGTTCAACCATACAGCATGAAATCCGCCCGCGCCCCAACTGCACTCGGGGGGCGATACCGGCTGTAAGTCACCGAAGCGATCCACATATTCCGATGGCGTGATGGTTTTCACGGCGTCCTGGTCGTAGGCGATCTTGCGCAGCAGAAAATCGATCCACTGCGGTCCCTCGAACCACCAATGGCCGAAGAGTTCCGCGTCATAGGGCGCCAGAATCACCGGCGGGCGATCGAAGAATGACGTCAACCAGTTGATCTGTTGTTGGCGGTTGAACAGGAAATGCCCCGCGTGCTCCGCCGCGCGGTCGCGCGCCCAGCCCGGATGATACGGTTCTTTCCAGTCGGTCTTGCCGGAAATGCGGTGATACTTCAGGCCGGTAAAAGTCGCGATGCCGGCGTGACGGAGTTTGCGCATGTGTGCCTCGTGCACGTCAAACCCGGCATCGCGATAGAACTCACGATAGACAAAATCGCCGGGATAGCCTTCCTCCGCCGCCCAGACCTGTTTGCTGGATTCGTAGTCGCGGCCAAAGGCGGCCGGACCGCCGGGCGTGCGAATCGGCCGATGCACGCCGTATTTGGGGCGTGGGTCGGCGTTGAGCAGGCCGTGCGAATCGAGAATGAAATAATCGATACCGAATTCCTTGAGAATCCGGTCGACGCCCGGTTTGTAGCCGCATTCCGGCAGCCAGATGCCGCGCGGTTTTCGGCCCAGTATGCGTTGATGCGTTCGCACCGCCATCGAAAGTTGCGCGTACAGACTTTCTTCATTGACCGAGAGCAACGGAAAGTAACCGTGCGTGGCCCCGCAGGTGAGAATATCGAGTTGACCCGCCTCCATCAGCCGGCGGAACGCCGCCGTCACATCCATTCGATCCTGTTCCACGAAACGCTGGCGCAGGCGTGTGTACAGGTCGCTGTAGAACAGCACCACGGGATGCAAATAAGCGTCGCTCCGGGTGCGTTGACGCTCTCCCTCAAGGGCTTCGAGTCGCTCGTCGAGATAGCGCAGGTAGCGCGCTTGCAAGAGCGGATCGGTCATCATGGACAGCAGGGTGGGCGTGAGCGACATGGTTACGCGGAAATGCACGCCATCCCGCGCCAGCCCTTCGAAGGCATTCAGCAACGGCAGATAGGTCTCGGTCATCGCCTCGAAGAACCAGTCTTCCTCGAGAAAGCGTTCATGTTCCGGGTGGCGCACGAACGGCAGGTGTGCGTGCAGGACGATCGCGAGGTAGCCTTTGGGTTGCACCGTGGGAATTATCCTTTTAAATGGATAGACAGGATTAACAGGATTTAAAAACAGGATTAACAGGATTTTTTATTTGATTAATCCTGTAAATCCTGAAGAATCCTGTTAATCCTGTCTAATGTTTTTTTCTTGGCGTCTTAGCGGCTGCTGATGTTGCCCGGCCAGGCGAGACGCTCGGAGGAAACACCGCGCACGCCGCCCGGACTGCTGACTGAGGCGGCCCAACCCAAACGCGGTCCACGCACGAAACCGCCCGCGCGCAGATACATGGCGCGAAACTGTTCGTCACTGACCCACCACAAACGATCGGTACGCTGGGAGGAGTAGAGGCTCGGAATACGCGCAATGCCACGGCGACAGGCCGTGACAAAACGCCCGTCCGGTTGGTAATAGCCGAGTTGCAAATATACGGCGCCGACATTTTCCGATTCATCGAGGTGGAAATACCAGTGGCCACGCTCATGGGACAGCGCGAACTCCTGGATTATTTCTTGCGTGTCGCCGACGATGCGCCCCAATCGAAGCTTGAGTGCTCTCAAATCCGGTACGGAATTCGATGGCACTATCCAATATCCATGCAAGACCCCGGGCTTCTGTGGCAGCAGACATAGCATGGGTTCGGATACCGGCGGCATGTTATCGATATCTTCACCGAGATCGATCGCAACAATAGAGGGAGTAGCGCTACCGGGGAGAACCGTGGCGTATTTTGCATTCTCCACCCGTTCTTCTTCGCCGGAAAGATAATGGGTCGCTAGCGGTTTTTCCGGCACCGGGGCAAGTGGAGAGGATGGTTTAACTTTGCCGCCGGCGCGCGCGGATTTTGCCGCCGGCCGGGCGGTTTTGGTGTTTACCTGCGCGGTTTTTTTCTTTGCCGCCGATTTTTTTGCTGTTTTTGGCGCCGGCGCTTTAGGTTCACCTGCGCCAGCCAGCCTTAGCTCAAGCGCGCGGCGGGACATCGTGGAATATCCCTTTATGCCCAGGGCTTTCGCCGCGGCGCGGAGTTCTTTGAGAGTTTTGGTTGCCATAGGCTCACCCATTTACTTCTAGAATCACTGCGAGGCGGGAGATGATAGCTGCCAAACAATTACTGGCATCTTTTCACTCTCCACCAGAATTGTAAAGACCCACCGGCAGATTAGGGGGTAAGTAGCTGACATAAGGGCGGCGACGCAGATGAAGCTTTATTGACCCCGATCAATGCCGAATGATATTGGCTGCGTCATGATTTCAACGCAATGAGTGGCGATTAGTTTTGATGATGACGTGAAATATCAAGTTACTTCTGAGTCCGCTGCCTAGACGACGAGAAAAAAAGGAGGCGCCATGTTTTTAAGGCACAAATCCAGCGGTGACATTGTCGAAATCCTGGACCTGGAGGCACTCTTCGATCCCTTTAAAAACGAAGTCAAAGGGCGGT
>JAUSDQ010000010.1 GCA_030650525.1 Sulfuricaulis sp. | reverse complement strand
GTAGCCGTCCATTTCCGGCATGTGCAGATCGGTGAACAGGAGGCCGTAATCGCCGCTTTGCCAGCGCTCCAAGGCCTCGCGGCCATCGCTGGCGACATCGGCAGTTTGCCCGAGCAACTTGAGGTGTTGCAGGATGACTTTCTGGTTGATCTCGTTGTCTTCGGCGATCAGGATCAGGTGGCCTTGTTGGCGCGCTTCCTCGCGGGACGGCAATACGGGTGCTGCTTTGGCATCGCCGGTGGTGCCTTCCCGGTCAGGCTGTTTAGCCCGCCCGGCGGCAATCGCCACCGCTTCAAGGAATGCGAGGCGATGCATCACCTCGGCATCCAGCGCAACCAGATCGGTTTCTATAACCCTGCACCGCTGCCGCCCGCCGCGTTCGATGGCGGTGAAGCGAACATCCACGCCGGGACGGGCAGCAGCGCGCAGATCATCCAGTAGCGGCACGGTCAGCGGCGGGTCGATGCCTGCGGCGTCGATGACCACGATGTACAAACCGGGCGGACGGTTGGCGATCCATTGCCGTGCGGCAGCGATACCCGGCGAGCGCTCGACCGTTGCGCCATCATGCGCAAGATAAGCGGCCAGGTCGTCGGACAGGCTCCCCGATCCACCTACCACCAGACAGGCGAGTCCCGCGACCAATGAAGGCGATCTGTTGGTGGCAGGCTGTTCCGCAGGCAAGTCGAACGACAGGCGCACGCTGAACATCGCACCTTTGCCCGGCTCGCTCTGCACCGTGATCTCGCCACCCATGATGTTTACCAACTGGCGGGAAATAGCCAGCCCCAGCCCGGTTCCGCCGAAATTCCGTGTGGTGGAAGAATCGGCCTGGGTAAAGGGCGAGAACAGCCGCGCCTGGGTTTCCTTGTCGATGCCGATGCCGTTGTCGGTCACGCGAAATTCCAGCAGGATTTGTTTAACATCGCGAAGCGATTCGGTTGCTCCCTCGCCCGCTTGCGGGAGAGGATTGAGGAGAGGGAAATGGCCATGCTCGTCAGGCGTATTTTCAACCAGCACGGCGCGCACCGATACCTTGCCCTGCCGTTGCTGTCCGCCGGAGAACTTGACGGCATTGTTCGCCAAGTTGACCAGTATCTGGCGCAACCGCAACGCATCGCCCAGAACTTTTGCGGGAATGCCCGGATCGGTGAACAACGTCAGTTCCACCCCTTTCTTCAAGGTCAGGGGAATCAGGGTTTCGCATGTCCCTTCCACCACACCGGCGATGGACATGGGCACGCTGTCGATCTGGAGTTTGCCGGCCTCGATCTTGGAAAAGTCGAGAATGTCGTCGATGATGGCGAGCAGGGAAAACGCCGAATCGTGGATGATATTGACCATCTCTGTTTGCTGCCCATTGAGGCTGGTCTGCTGCAACACATCGACCATGCCGACCACGCCGTTCATCGGCGTGCGGATCTCGTGGCTCATCGCGGCGAGAAAGGCCGACTTGGCGCGGTTGGCATGCTCCGCATCGAGCCTGGCTTGATCCAGTTCGGCGGTGCGCGCCGCCACTTTTTCTTCCAGCTCGTCATTGAGTTGGAGCAACTCCGCCTCCATCCGCTTGCGTTCGGTGATGTCCTCCTGGATAGCCAGATAGTTAACCACGCGCCCATCGGCCATGCGCACCGGCGAGACCCACACCGATTCGATGTATTCGCTGCCGTCCTTGCGCCGGTTGATGAATTCGCCCTTCCACACTTCGCCTCGGGTCAGGTGCGCCCACAGGTCGTCGTAGCTTGCCTTCGGGGTTCTGCCGGAATGCAGTATGCGCGGGTTCTGTCCGACAATCTCGGCCAGACTGTAGCCGGATGCCTTGACGAAAGCTGCGTTGGCGTATTCGATGTTTGCATCGAGGCCGGTGATGATGATGGAGTTGGGGCTCTGTTCCACCGCCAGAGAGAGCTTGCGCAATGATTCCTCCACCCGCTTGCGCTCGGTGATGTCACGCATGATGCTGGAATAGTAATCCACCGCGCCGTCCTCTTTCTTGTGGGCGAGAATCACCTGCGACACCGGAATATCCACACCGGTGCGGCTACGCAGCACGCTTTCCCCCGCCCACGGCCCGTCCGCCGCCACTGTCGGCAGGACGGTGTGGAGGATGCGCTCTGCCTCTTCGGGCGGGTGAAAATCGGCGATGGTATAGCGGCCAATATCTTCATCCTCGGCGAGACCCAGCGTCTTGCGTCCGGCGCGATTAAAATAAAGAGCGCGCCCTTCCGGGGAAGCAGTGGCAACAATGTCGGTGGTGGCTTCGAGAATGGCGGCCAGCATGGCATTTTCCCGCGCACGACGGTCGAGTTCATCGATCAGTTCGGCGTTTTGCGCCGCAGTGGTGTTGAATGTCAATACCAGTTCGCCGATCTCGTCGTGCGAATGGAAATCCATGCGTACGCCCCGCTCGCCGGCGGCGAAGCGCCGGACAAAATCAGTCAGATTGATGATCGGTGCGGTGATCCGCGAGCGCACGTAGAAAAAGACCCAGATCATCAGCAGAACTTCCAGCGCCTGCACCAGGTAAATGATGAAATCCACTCGCTGGTTGGCGGTGTGGGCGGCTTTTTCGAGGGCATCCACCAAATGGTCGGCCTCGTTCAGCAGCAGCGCCGCATCGGCGGCCACCTCGCGCTGTGCTGCCTGCCGTGCCGCCACATCCGGCTCCGCCAGCACCCGCTCCAATGCGATATGCTGGCGCTGCCAGGTTTTATCGATATGCCCCAGATGTCCTTCCAGATTATCCCCGGCGCTGCGCATCAGGGGATGGAGGTTCCCGATTTCCTTCGCCACCCCGGCATAACGCAACTTGAATTCGTTTTCCGCTTCCACTTCCGACTGTCTGGCGGCCTCGCCCGGCTCCAGCACGAAGCTGGCCGACTGGAAAGCGATCTGCTGGGACAGATAGCGCAGCCGCCCGCTCTGGTTGATGATGCTGGCGACATTTGCGATGCTGTCATGCATCGTATTGGAAAGATACAGATTGCCGGTGGCGGTTATCGCCAGCAGCAGGAATATACCGCCCAGCTTGATACTCACCGACAAGCGGCGGGGTTGTGCAATGGACTTGGGTGAAATGGTCATGATTGATTCAAGCGCGGTTTGTTGATGTTTGCATAAATGACGGCGGCAACGACCTCTCTGGCTTCATTCTACTCCCCTCCGATAGAACTGCCAGCCATTCGGCCAAGCCGCCGGTTATCACACAAGCGCACGCTACAGTACAGGTTTAATATTCATCAAGAAAGCCTTCGACGCCAGCCAGTTCCTGCTCGAATTGGGGCAACAGCGCCGCCAGTGCTGCCGTGTCGCCGCCCTTGCCCGCCTTCTCCATCGCGGCGCACAGCTCGCCCAGCGCCAGCGCGCCCACCGAGCGCGACGAAGATTTGAGCTTGTGGGCATGCGCACCGGCGGTAGCCGTTTCTCCAGCCGCGCAGGCGGCGCGCAGCTCCGCCGCTATCTTCGCCGCGCTCAGGCGGAAGTCGTGCAGGAACTCGCGGATCGTCGCCTCGTCGTCACCGATCAATGCCTTGAGCACATTCACGTCCACCGGCGTGGATAGTTGTTGTAGGTCGGGCTCGGCCCGGCATGGTTTTTCATCGGCGGGCAAAGCCCGCCCTACGTCCGATAAACCATCTTGAGTTGATGCAGCAATGTAGCCCGGATGAAATCTGGGGGTATTCCCCGCATTGTCATGCGGGCTACGGGGTTCAACTGGCGCAGCCCCATCCGCTATCGGATCGGAAGCAACAGTCGGCAACCATTTTTCCAGCATCGCTTTCAGGTTGACCAGTTGCACCGGCTTGCTCAGATAATCATCCATGCCGATGGCCCGGCAGTGATCGGCCTCGCCTTTGAGCGCATTGGCGGTAATGGCGAT
>JAUSDQ010000347.1 GCA_030650525.1 Sulfuricaulis sp. | reverse complement strand
CACCAGTCTGGTGCTGGGGCCGATCCACAAACAGCGCTGGATTTATTCCTGTTCGAAACAATTGCTCGATCGCGTGATCTTCGCCTACGGCATGAAGGACGGCCTGAAGTTCACCCTGTTCCGCCCGTTCAACTGGATCGGCCCCAAGCTGGATAACATCCTCGAACCCAAGGAAGGCAGTTCGCGCGTGCTCACCCAGTTCATCGGCAACATCCTGCGCGGCAAGGATATCCAGCTGGTGGATGGCGGCGCGCAACGGCGCAGTTTTACCTTCATTGACGACGGTGTCGATGCCTTGATGCGTATCATCGAGAACAAAAACGGTTGCGCCGACGGCCGCATCTTCAATATCGGCAATCCAAAAAACGACATGTCGGTGCGCGAGCTGGCGGAAACCGTGGTCGCCCTGGTCAAGACCTATCCCAAGTACGCGGCGCTCGCCGACAAAACCCGCCTGGTGACGGTGAGCTCGGGCGATTATTACGGCAAGGGCTACCAGGACATTCTCACGCGCGTGCCGTCCGTCAAGAATGCCGAAAAATATCTCGGCTGGAAACCCACGACCGATTTCAAAACCGCGTTGCGCAAGACGCTCGATTACCACCTCGGCCGGCCGTCGCAGGAGCTGGGCGGTTAAGAGACCCTAACAAAAAGAAAAAAATAGACAGGATTTACAGGATTTCTGATCTCTAAAATTCTTAATCCTGTCAATCCTGAAAAATCCTGTTAATCCTGTCTATTTTTTTCCTGGATGCGGATGTGACCACTGAACTGTCGATCAAGGTCGATGTCGATAGCGATCGCGGCACGCGCCTCGGCGTGCCGGCGCTGCTCGACCTATTCGACGAGATCGGTCTTAAGGCGACTTTTCTGTTCTCACTTGGCCCCGACAACACCGGCCGGGCGCTACGGCGCATTTTCCGTCCGGGGTTTTTCCGCAAGGTCGCGCGCACCAGCGTCGTCAGCACCTACGGTTTACGCACGTTGCTAAATGGCCTGCTGTGGCCCGGCCCGCACATCGGCCGGCGCAACGAAACCGTCATGCGCGCCGCGCGCGATCGCGGCCACGAGGTCGGCATCCATTGTTACGATCACATCCGTTGGCAGGATGGGCTGGCGGGCATGACGCGCGACCAGGTTTACGCCGAGTTTGACAAGGCGCGTCGCGAGTTTGAGCGGATTTTCGGCGCCCCGGCGCCAACCGCCGGCGCCGCCGGCTGGCAGGCCAATGCTTTCAGTCTGGCGGCCTACGATGTGGCCGGATTGATATATGCCAGCGATGCGCGCGGAACCCATCCGTTTTTCCCCAGGGTGGACGGCGCCGTTTACAAGACCTTGCAAATCCCCACCACTCTGCCCACCCTCGATGAACTCCTCGGCCGGCCGGAATATCCGTTGACGCGCCTGGCTGATCATTATCTGTCGCTCCTGAGTCCGGGACGGACGAATGTGCTGACGGCCCACGCTGAAATCGAGGGCATGGCGCAGCTGGCCTGGTTTCGCGGTTTATTGCGGCAGGCCCGTGACCAGCAAGTGCAATTTATCCGGCTGGACGCCATGGCCAGGCAGTACCTGCAACAGCCCAACTTTATTCCGGTGTGTTTACTGGTGGACGG
>JAUSDQ010000342.1 GCA_030650525.1 Sulfuricaulis sp. | reverse complement strand
GCTCGCGACGCAACGCTGTCCATAGAACGCCGTTTACTCCCAAACTCCCGCCGATCATCGGGACAACCCGGTTTCCGTGGTGGCGTGTTCGTCAATCCCCCGATTAATCCCTGCCATAATCAAATGACGAGCATGATCGCTCGTATTGGGTGCCACAGGGAGTGTGTCCATGTTTTTCAAGAAGCTCGTAGCGCCTGGAAATAAAGCGCCAACGAAGCGCTTGCCAAAAAAGCCGCTGCGCCGCGATGCCACCTCGATCGAACAGTTTATCGTCGAGGAAATCGAGATCGGCGATGTCAGATCGCCCGTAGCCGCCATTCCATTGCCGCGCGCTAAATCGTCGGCCGGCTGGAGCAGCATCAAATCGGCGTTGGCTTACACCGGCCTGTGGTTGCTGTTGATCACGGCGTCCTTGTTCGCGCGCTCGCTGTGGCCGGTGGACGAGACGCGGGTGCTGGCCGTCGCCTGGGAGATGTGGACGCGTAACGAGTTTGTTGTGCCTTATCTCAATGGCGAGCTGTTCGCGCGTCAGCCACCGCTTATGCCGTGGCTCATCCATGCCGGCTGGGGTCTGCTGGGCGTCAACGACTGGTGGCCGCGCCTGCTGCCGGCGCTGTTCGCGCTCGCCAGTCTCTTCGTCACCGGCCGTCTGGCGCGCCTGCTGTGGCGTGACAATCTCGAAATTTCACGCTTCGTGCCGTTGGTGCTCTTGGGCACGCCACTATGGGCGGTGTACACCAGCTTGGCGCTGCCGGACATGTTGTTGGCGTTTTTCACGCTGCTCGGCTGGTGGGCCGTGCTGATCATGTGGCGGCACCGTGATATGCGCGCCTTTTTGCTGCTGGGTGCCGCGTTGGGTTTAGGCGCGCTCGCGCTGGGCTTGGTGATTTATGCGTATGTCCTGCCGGTGGCGCTGCTGGCGCCGCTTTGGGGCCGCGGCCTGTATCCCATAGTCTGGAAATATTGGTATGCCGATGTCACCAAAGCGAACTTGCTGGGCTTGGCAATCCTGCTGCTATGGCTGGTCCCGGCCGCCGTGCACGCGGGACTGCCTTACGCCCTCCAGTGGTTGTCCGGATCGCTGATCGCCGCCAGACTGGATCTGCTTCCGGCGGCGCAGCCTTGGTGGTGGTACTTGCCGTGGTGGCCCATTGTCTGTTTGCCATGGACGATCTGGCCGCTGTTGTGGCTGCGCCTGTGGCATATACGGCGCGAGCCGCTGAGCGCCGGCATGAATTTCTGTCTGATCGGCACGGTGGCGACGCTCGTGGCATTGTCGTTCATCGAGGTGAAACAGCCGCAGTTCCTGCTGCCGCTGGCGGCGCTGTTTGTTTCGCATCTGTTGTTGGAGGAGTCTCTGGGGGACGTTGGCCAGGACACGATTCTCGGTGGCATGACCATACCCATCGTGGTACTCGGGGGTGTGCTCGCGATTCTTCCCAAGTTACCACGCGTCGAATTTTTGCCCGGGCCGCTGTGGGAGCTGTCGCCATTTGTCGGCATCGGCATCATGATCGCCGGCATCGCGCTGGCCTGGATCCCGGGGCGGGAAATCCGGCGACGGGCATTGGATATGATCGTCGCCGGCGTACTGCTGGTCGTGTTTGCCACTCTCGGCGTGGGCTGGCTATTCGAAGCACGCTTCCAGTGAGACAGCTCATCGTGGGCTGATGCTGTGTATTTGGTACGTGGGCACTACTCCGGTGCGAAATCTCTAGATCCTGTTTCAAAAAAACTTTGGCAAATAAATTTGTAGGTGGGCATTGCCCACCAGCATTCCTTTGCTGGCTGTCCGACCTACATAATTATCATTTTTGAGTTGTCTGGTCAGCGCTGCACAACTCCGTCATAATGCGTGGCGCATGCTGATCGCGCCCGATATCGACCCCGTCGCCATTCATCTCGGCCCCCTCAAGGTTCATTGGTACGGGCTTATGTACCTGATTGGTTTCCTCGGGGCGTGGTGGTTGGGTAGTTACCGCGCCAAACGTCCCGGCTCCGGCTGGCAGTCGCCGGAAATTGCCGATCTCATCTTCTATTGCGCCCTCGGTGTCATTCTCGGCGGACGCCTTGGCTATGTGCTGTTTTATAACTTCGCCTATTACCTCGAGCATCCGCTTGAAGTGTTCTTCATCTGGTCCGGTGGCATGTCGTTTCATGGCGGCCTGCTCGGCGTGATCGGCGCCATGTGGCTTTACGGCCACCGAACGAATCGCACTTTTTTTCGCGTCGCCGATTTTGTCGCGCTGCTCACACCGCTCGGTCTCGGTGCCGGGCGCCTCGGCAATTTCATCAACCATGAACTCTGGGGGCGCGTCACCGACGTGCCCTGGGGCATGGTATTTCCCAACGCCGGTTCGTTGCCGCGGCATCCTTCGCAGCTTTATGAGTTCTCGCTCGAAGGCGTCCTGCTTTTCATTATTCTCTGGGTCTATGCCCGTAAGCCGAGGCCGGAGGCTTCGGTCTCCGGCCTGTTTCTGCTGTGCTACGGGATATTCCGTTTTATCGTGGAATGGGTGCGCGAGCCGGATTTCCAGCTCGGCTACCTCGCCTTTGGCTGGGTGACCATGGGGCAGGTGTTGAGCCTGCCGATGATATTGCTGGGTATTTGGATGTTCCGGTGGGCGCAGCATCGAAGCAAATAGACTAGTCACCTTACTAAACCCCCTTAAGTGCATGTCCAGCCTTGGTTTTACGGTTTCCCTGGGCTGTTATGGCCTGTTGTTGACTTGATAACTGTTGATTATTACTCTGGCAGCGTGGAAATGAGCGCGTAGCTGCCAGAGGCGCATACGTCATTCCAAAGGCGCCGGCACTGACGACGATTTGAAAATCAAAAAACCGAATATTTACTGGAGGGGTATCAGTCATGTATGCAATGAAAAATTCACTGACCGGCATGGTCAAGTGGGGGTTTGTGGCACCCGTTTTGTTTTCGGCGTTAGCCGTTACATCCGTACCGGCGCAGGCGACGGCGGGAGATTTGTATGCCGGAGCCAATTATGGCAGGGCGGAAATGAAAGACGGCGGCGCTTGTTCCGTGGTGGGGCTGGTTTTGAACAAGGGTTACACTTGCAGCGCCGATGATAAGAACGACGCTTGGAGGCTGTTCGGTGGATATGAGGTCATAGATAATCTCGCGGCCGAATTTAGCTATGCTCAATTTGCCAGGACCTCTGCCACCGCCAGTGGTACCGCCAAGGGCACTACCACTTCCGTAACCGCCACCAGTACTTTCAGGGCAAAAGGACCCATCTTTTCTGTCGTCGGGACCTTGCCGGTGACGCAAGGGTTTGGTTTGATCGGCCGGATCGGCATATTTCACTGGAAGGTGGAATCAGCGGCCGTCACTTCCACCGGCACTAATCCCATTTCGAGGGATGACACCAAACCCGGATTTGAAATCAACAATGTCGGGCTGGGGTTGAAGTACTCAATCAGCAAAATCATGGATGTGCGACTTGAATGGGACCGTTATAAGGACGTCGGTAATACGCTTCTCACCGGCCAAGCCGATATCGATTTTTTGTCGCTCGGTCTGTTATATAAATTCTGATAAAAGAAATCTTGTTTGATAATGTAAAGAAAGCCGGGGCAACCCGGCTTTCTTGTTGTTGATAGCTACTTAATCCAGATAGTTTTGATGTTCACAAACTCGCGGATACCCGGCACCGACAGCTCGCGTCCGTAACCCGAGGCCTTGATCCCCCCGAAAGGCAGGCGCGGATCGCTTTTGACGAGTCCGTTTACGAAACTCGCGCCGGATTGAATACGTCGGGCCAGCCATTCGCCTTTTTTGACGTCCCCCGTCCACACACTTGCTCCCAAGCCATAGCGGTTGTCATTGGCGATACGGATTGCGTCTTCCTCGTCCGTGGCACGAATGACAGTGGCTACCGGGCCGAACAGTTCTTCCACGTAGGCGCGCGTGCCGGGCCGGACCTGGTCGATAATCGTGGGCGCGTAGAAAAATCCCGGACCGGCCGAAGGACCGCCATGCAGTGCAAACGTGGCGCCCGCGGTGACCGAGTCGGTCACCTGCTGGTGCAACTGGTCGCGCAGGTCGGCGCGCGCCATCGGCCCGATCTGGGTGTTCTCCTGGGAGGGATCGCCCATGCGTAACCCATGCGCCTTGTGTTTGAGCAGCTCGATAAATCGATCCGCAATGGGTCCGGTCAGGATAAAACGCTTGGCGGCGATGCAACTCTGCCCGCAATTGAGAAAGCGCGAGGCGACGCCGACGGTGGCCGCCTGCTCGATATCGGCATCCGGCAACACGATGAAGGCGTCCGACCCGCCGAGTTCGAGCACGGATTTTTTGAGATGCGCCCCGGCGGCCGCGGCCACTCTGCTTCCGGCCATGTCGCTGCCCGTGAGCGTGACCGCGTGGACGCGCGGGTCGGCGATGAGTTTTTCCACCTGGGCGGCGGAAATCATGAGCGTGCGGAAAACGCCCTGGGGAAATCCGGCCTGGCGGAAAATTTTCTCGATCGCCAGCGCGCACTGCGGCACGTTCGAGGCATGCTTGAGCAGCGCGGTGTTGCCCGCCATGAGGCTCGGTGCGGCGAAGCGGAACACCTGCCAGAAGGGGAAATTCCACGGCATGACCGCGAGCACGGTGCCGAGCGGCAGGTAAGCGACGTAACTTAAGCTGGCATCGGTTGCGATGCTTTCATCCTGGAGAAAGGCCGCGGCATGCTCGGCATAAAACTCGCAACCGCATGCGCATTTCTCCACTTCGGCCAGCGCTTCCTTGGCAATTTTGCCCATTTCAAGGGTGATAATTCCGGCATACTGGGCAGAATTCTTGCGCAGCTCGGCCGCGGCGTTGCGGAACAACCGCGCACGCTCCGCAAACGAGGTAGCCTGCCACGCGGCGTTGATCGCCGCCGTCTCGGCCAGCGCGTCTTCTACTTGCCGGTCATTCCACTGTTCGAAAATTTTCAACCGTTCGCCGGTTGTGGGATTGATTGTTTCAATGGTCATGGGTTATATCCTTTGAGCCGCGTCAATTCCGTCATTGTTATCTATAATGAAGCGGCATGCAGCGGTTCTTCGCTATTATTCTGCTACTGGCCGGTCTGATGGGCCCGGGGAAATCCGCGTTCGCCGAGGATGCTACACCCGACGAAGAAAGTCGCCGGCACGCCTACCTTACCGCCATCGAGGCTGTGAAAGCCGGGAACCAGGCGCGTTTTAAAAGACTTTATGAGGGCCTCGATGGTTACATTCTGCGCGGCTACCTCGAATACGAATCCCTGAAAAATCGTGTCGCGTCCACACCCGCCGCCGATATCCGGCGTTTTTTAGATGAAAACAGCCAGGCGCCGATCGGCGACAATATACGTAAAAAATGGTTGCGCATTCTCGCCCAGCGTCGCGACTGGGACACGTTTCTCAAGGAATACCAGGACATCGACGACGACCCGGAATTGCAATGTGTGCGGGTGTCACATCTGCTGAAGACCAGCGAGCAACAGGCGGTGCTCATGGCCGAGGTCGAGAAACTTTGGCTCACCGGCAAACAACTTCCTCGATCCTGCGATCCGGTGTTCGCCGCCTGGCAAAAGGCCGGCCACATGACTTCCGATATGATCTGGGTACGCATCCGTCTGGCGATGGAATCCCGCAATACGCGGCTCGCGGGTGAACTCGCGAGTTATCTCGACCCATCCGAGCGGGTGTGGGTGCGGCGCTGGCAGGCGATGCACCGCGATCCGGTGCAGGAGCTGCGCAAGATTGGCTATCCGGTCGAAACGCCCGTGGCGCGCATGATCGTCAAACACGGTGTGGTGCGTCTGGCCAATCGCGATCCCGAGGAGGCCATGGTGCAGTGGTCGTTGCTGAAGAACAAATACCAGTTCTTCGGTGAAGACGACAATTATGTCCTGCGTTATATCGGCATCCTCGCGGCCCAAGACCATCTGCCGCAGGCATTGCAATGGCTATCCGCCGTTTCCGCCGAACCCGGCGACGAGGCATTGCACCTGTGGCGGGTGAAGACGGCGCTGCGCACCGGCCAATGGGCCACGGCCAAGCGATTCATTGCCGGCTTGAGCGAGGCGCAGCAACGTGACAGCCAGTGGCGTTATTGGAAGGCGCGAATCTTGGAGGCCACGGACGAAAAATCGGAGGCGCGAAGTATCTATGAAAGCATCGCGCGTGACCGCAGCTACTATGGTTTTCTGGCTTCCGATCGCATCGGCGAGGGCTACTCGATGCAGCACGTGAGCGTCGAAGCCAGCCCGGAAGAGGTCAGCGCCATGTTGGCGCGTCCCGGTATCCAGATGGCGCAGGAGTTGTATCTCATGGGCCAGGTGGTCGACGCGCGCCGCCAGTGGAACTGGACCACCCGGCGCATGAACAATCGCGATCTCGCGGTCGCGGCGGTCATCGCCCGTCAATGGGGCTGGTACGACCGCGCGATCCTGACGGTGGCCAAAAGCGACCATCAGGACGATCTGGAATTGCGTTTCCCGCTGTTGTATCGCGACATGATTGAGAGCAATGCCGCCGAGTATGGCATCGACCCCAGCTGGGTTTACGGCGTGGTGCGCCAGGAATCCGCCTTCGTCGTGGACGCCCGCTCGCAGGCCGGCGCGCTGGGGCTCATGCAACTGATGCCCGCCACCGGGAGGCTCGCCGGTCGCAAGATAAATGTGCGGATTCGCAGCAATCAGGCCTTGCTCAACATCGAAAACAATCTGCGCCTGGGCGCGAGTTATCTGAAAGAGATCCTCGGCCGTAACAACGGCAACCAGGTGCTGGCCACCGCCTCTTATAACGCCGGTCCCCATCGTGTCAGCGTCTGGTTGCCGGGCAAGACCATGGATGCCGATATCTGGGTGGAAACGATTCCTTTCAGCGAAACGCGCGATTACGTTAAAAACGTCATGTCCTATACCGCCGTCTACGATCATCGCCTCGGGAGCCATCCGGTGCGGTTGCAAGACCGCATGCAAATTGTATATCCGTCGGAGAAATAAACAGACTCGCGCGCCCGGCCAACCGCCTACCATCACCCCGTTATTGATATACACTTAAAAGAATGGCTATGGGCGATATGCCCTCCCGCCGTACCGGCACGTGAATTTTTTCGATTGTTAGCGCATCATTAAAGCTCTTGTTTTTATGATGCGGGAGACCCCTCCTGTGGATCTGGAAAAGCGTATTTATCTTCTGGAAGGCGAACTTCACGACCGCGAAATAGAGATTTCGCTGCTCAAGGAAACCGCCGAGAAGCTTGCCAGTGAACTTGATCTGGAAAAGGTTTTTCAGCTGGCCGTCGAGCGCGCCCGCAAACTCATCATGGCCGAGACCGTGCTGCTGCCGCTATTGGACGAAAATAGCACCCACTACACCTATCGCGCCGGACGCGGCAAGAACGCCGAGGAAATCGTGGGCGAAACCTTGCCCCTGGAGTTTGGGATCTGCGGCTGGGTGTGGCGCCACAAGCGCGCCTGGTGGCATGGCGCCCTGGGTGAGCTCGATGCGGCAGAACGGAACCAGTGGGAGCAGGAAGCCGCCAGCGTTATTCTCGTACCGCTGTTCGGCAAGCGCCAATTTCTGGGCGGGCTGGCGGGTATCAACAAGATCGGCGGCGGGGATTTCACCCGGCGCGATCTCGATCTGCTCACGCATTTTTCGCATCAAGTCAGCTT
This sequence comes from Sulfuricaulis sp., assembly GCA_030650525.1. Lineage (GTDB taxonomy): Bacteria > Pseudomonadota > Gammaproteobacteria > Acidiferrobacterales > Sulfurifustaceae > Sulfuricaulis. The sequence continues at coordinate 13,476 of JAUSDQ010000342.1, read as the reverse complement.
TGCGATCGAGAATGCCACGTTATTCGAACAACTGAACAAGGCCAAAATCCAGGCCGAGGAGTACCAGCATGAGCTGCAACTTCTGAACGCTGAGCTGGAAAGGCGCGTCGCTCAGCGGACCTCGGCGCTGGCCGACGCTGTCAAGGAACTCGAGCATCTGGCGCTGCACGATCTGCTGACGGATCTGCCGAACCGCTCCCTGGTCGAGGATCGTTTGCAGCAGGGCATCCTGATCGCGCGGCGTGAGAAAAAGCTGCTGTCGATTATCATGATCGGCTTGATACAGTTCAAAACTGTCAACGACAAACACGGGCACGATGTGGGGGATCAGCTGCTCAGACAGGTAGCCCTGCGCCTGAGAAAAGTTCTGCGGGAGTCGGATACCGCAGGCAGACTGGGCGGCGATCAGTTTGCCCTCGTGCTTCCTTCCACGGACGCGGCCGGCGCCGTGAAAGTGGCCGAGAAACTGCTCAAGGTCATGGAGCCACCGTTCAGGGTGGGCGATAAGACTATCAGCGTGATCAGCAGTTTAGGCATCGCTGTCTATCCGGAGCACGGGGAGGATGTCGCCAGCCTCTGCCACTCCGCGGAGACGGCCAAGCGTGAAGCCAAAAGCGGCAAGACCGGCTATTGCGTTTACAGCCCAGGAGCTAAAAAATAGCGCTGTACCATCCGACTCTCCGTAAGTATTCTTCCCTGCGATTTACATCCCGGATTTTTATGTCAGACTTTGTCGCCTGTCTGTCTCCCATGCGCTACAGCGCTTGACCCATGGACAGGGGCTGTAAATCATTGGATGAAATTTTAGAGCGTCTAACAAAATGAAAACTGCGCCGGTGATCTCAACCGTGGGTCCCTTCTCCCTGCGGGAGAAGGACAGGATGAGGGGGATATTTTGTAGCGTAACCTATGGTCCCCCTCGCCCCCGCCCTCTCCCGGAGGGAGAGGGAGTTTGGCAGCAACGCTCATTTTGTTAGGTGCTCTTAGAAGCCCGGATTGTCACGCCCATGCCGACGCACAAAATCTGTATTCTGGGAGGAACCGGCTTTGTCGGGCGGCGCCTCGCCGCGCGTCTGTGCGAGGCCGGGCATGACATCGTCATGCTCACGCGCCACCGCGAGCGCTGCCGTGACTTGCTGGTGCTCCCCACCGCGCGGATGGTGGAGGGCGATGTGCACGACCCCGAGTTTCTCATAAACCAGTTCGAAGGCCGGGACACCGCGATCAACCTGGTCGGCATTCTCAACGAAAAAGGCCGCGATGGCCGCGGTTTCGCGCGCGTACATGCACAGCTGCCGGAAAAGATCGTCGAGGCCTGTCGCCAGACGGGCGTGACACGCCTGCTGCACATGAGCGCGCTGCATGCTGCGGTCAATGCGCCGAGCCACTACCTGCGCACCAAGGCCTTGGGCGAGGACGCTGTCCACCGCGCCGGTGGTCCGGATTTTCACGTCACCCGTTTCCGCCCCTCGGTCATTTTCGGCCCCGGCGACGATTTTCTGAACCGCTTTGCCGGCTTGCTGCGCCTCATGCCCGGCGTATTCCCGCTTGCCTGCCCCGCGGCGCGCTTCCAGCCGGTGTACGTCGAGGACGTGGTGCGCGCCTTCGTGGCCTCGCTCGACAGTCACAAGACCTTCGGTAACCGCTACGATCTTTGCGGACCCAAGGTGTACACGCTGCGTGAGATCGTGGAATACGTCGCCCAACTCATTGGCAAACGGGTGCGCGTTATCGGCCTGAACGATACCCTGTCGTATCTACAAGCCGCGCTGCTGGAATTCGTTCCGGGCAAACCGTTCTCGCTCGACAATTACCGGTCATTGCAAATCGATAGTGTGTGCGCGCAGGGCTTTCCCGCCGTTTTCGGCTTTACCCCGGCGAGCCTGGAAGAAATCGCGCCCGGTTATCTTGCGGTCCATTGATCGATAAAGTTTTCGCTCGTGTCTGATGCTTTTAAAGCCGCCTCGCGCTCGGGCTTCGGTAGCTGCGCGGTGTTCTCGACAGCGCGATAGAAATCGGCAAGATTCCCGCCTTGTTGCCCAAGCAATTTCTGAAACGCCGCTACGTACTGGCTGTAGAGACCGATGGCGGCGAGGTGGGCGTTGTTGAGGTCCTGGGCGAACCATTGGTCGAACGCCGCGTAGCCGTTCCATTTCGTCCTCAGCGATGCGTAATCGCTTTGTAGTTCCTCGAACACACGCGTCTTGGCCGTGCGTTTCTCGGCGTCGTTCTGGTTGGAGGCGTAGATTTCCTTGAGACGCGCTCGATGTTTTAGCACCAGCGCGGAAAACTCCTCGCGGCGTTTAATCTTTTCCATATAGGCTGTTGTTTCTTTTGTCTTGCCGCTTTGTTGAAACCAGCGCTTCACGCCTTCGAGTTCAACCAGGGTCGCGAAGGATTCGTTGAAAGGAGCGTCGCCGCTCACGTACACTTTCTGATGCGCCAGTTCATGGAACAGCAATCCCGCGAGCTCGGCCTCCGAGCGGGTGATGAAAGTGTTGAGCAAAGGGTCGTTGAACCAGCCCAGGGTCGAATAGGCCGGCACGCCGCCGACGTAAACATCGGCGCCCCGCTGTTTCATGCTGGCGGCGAATTGTTCCGCCCGGGCGCGCGCGAAATAGCCGCGGTAGGGCACACAGCCAGCGACGATGAAGCACCACTTCTTCGGTTCAAGCGAAAGCTCCGGCGTGGCGAAGACATTCCACACGGCAAACGGGCGTTCCAGGTCGGCGTAGCTGCGGTAACTGCGATTGTCCGGCAGCAGCAGTTCGCGGCTGGCGAACTCGCGCAGGCGCAGCACGAGTTCGAGCTGCTGCTTGGTCTGTGGAGTCGTGGCCGGGTCTTTCAGCACCGCTTCCACAGGCCGGCGCTTGGCGAGAACGTCCATCTGTCCCGAGAGCGCATGGAGATAATAGGCGGGGCTGGCGCATCCGGTGAGCGCGAGAAACAGCGTAAGCAGCACTGGGGATCGGAGAATGTGCGTCATGCAATGGCTACTGGCTGAAATGGCGTTCACACATTAGCATGGCACCCTAAAGGAAGCCCTACTCACTAACGTTCGTTCGTCTTGCCATGATAAAGGAAGCCCTACTCACTAACGTTCGTTCGTCCTGTAATAAGATGACGCCCTATTCGCTAGTGCTCATTCGTCTTGTCATGATAAGGAAGCCCTACTCACTAACGTTCGTTCGTCTTGCCATATGAAGATTTATCTCGTCGGCGGCGCGGTGCGCGACAAGCTCCTGGGCCTGCCGGTCCAGGACCGGGATTATGTGGTCGTCGGCGCCACCCCGGAAGAAATGGTGGCGCAGGGCTATAAGCCCGTGGGCGCGGACTTCCCGGTATTCCTGCACCCGGTGACGAAAGCGGAATATGCCCTGGCGCGCACCGAGCGCAAGTCGGGCCACGGTTACAAGGGGTTTACGGTCTATAGCGCCCCGGACGTGACGCTGGAAGACGACTTGCGGCGGCGCGATATCACGATCAATGCCATGGCCGAGGGCGAACCGGGCCAGCTGATCGATCCGTTCCAGGGCGCGGAGGATTTGCGCCACGGCGTGCTGCGCCACGTTTCCGCCGCGTTTGCCGAAGACCCGGTGCGTATCCTGCGCGTGGCGCGCTTCGCCGCGCGCTTCGCCAAGTGGGGTTTCCATGTCGCGCACGGCACCAACGAGCTCATGCACCAAATGGTGGAATCGGGCGAGGTGGATCATCTGGTGGCGGAGCGCGTGTGGACCGAACTCGAACGCGCGCTTGGCGAGGATAAGCCCTCGCGCTTCTTTGAGGTGCTGCGTGGCTGCGGGGCGTTGCCGCGCCTGTTTCCCGAAATCGACGCGCTGTTCGGCGTGCCGCAGCCGGAAAAACACCATCCGGAAGTGGACACCGGCGTGCATGTCATGCTGGTGCTCGACGCCGCCGCGAAACTTTCACCCGACACGCGCGTGCGCTTCGCCGCGCTGATGCATGATCTCGGCAAAGGCAATACTCCGAAAGCGGAATGGCCGCAACACATCGGCCACGAAGGACGCGGCACCGAGCTGGTGAAAAGTTTCTGCCAGCGCTTGCGCGCGCCGAACGAACACCGCGATCTGGCGTTGATCACCGCACGTTTTCACGCCCACTGCCACAAGATCGCCGAACTTCGCCCGGCGACCGTGGTCGATACGCTCGAGGCGATGGATGCATTCCGCCGGCCGGAACGGGTGGATATGTTTGTCACCGCCTGCGAAGCTGACTTCCGTGGTCGCTCAGGTCTGGGCGATCAGCCGTACCCGCAGGCCGATCTGTTCCGACGCGTCTTCACCGCCGCGCGTTCGGTGAACACTGCCGCCATTGCCGCGCAGGGTGGCAAGGGTCCCGACATCGGCGCCCGTATCCGCGAGGCGCGCATCGCCGCCGTCAAAGCGGTAATATGACGTTGGCATGATCAAGCGTCGGAGCGGTTCGAAGGAGGCCATCATGAAAGCATTTTTTCGTCTGACGGCATTTTCCGTGGTCCTGCTGCTGGCGGGCACGGTGTTGGCCGCCGAGGGCGCGGCCGGCGCACCGGCGGAGGAGCCGGTGGCCAAGGTCGTGTGGCACGTGGATTTCGCCGACCCGCGCCGCCTGAGTGCCATGATCCAGAACGTCAACAACATGGTGACGACCTACCAGAACCAGCTGGAAGACTACGACGTACGTATCGTGTTTCTCGCCGGCGGCATTCGCTTTGTCACCCAGAACCCGCTCAAGGGCACGCCCTTTGTGGAGGACCCGGAGTTCAAGAAACGCCGGCCAGATTTGATACTGCGCCTGCAACAGTTGCGCGAGATGCATGGCGTCAAACTTGAGCTGTGCGAAATCACGCGTGAAGCCCTGAACCTGGCGAAGGAGAAAATCATTCCCGGCGTTACGCCGGTGCGCTCGGGCGTGGTGCGCATCGCCGAACTCCAGCACCAGGGTTTTGCATACCTTAAGATAGAATAAGCTTTATGCCTAAATCGGTTTCGTCCCAGCCGGCCGCGCCGGCCGGCCCTGCTTCTGTCCCCCGTGTCGGGTTCGTCAGCCTCGGTTGCCCCAAGGCGCTGGTGGATTCCGAGCGCATCCTGACGCAATTGCGCGCCGAGGGTTATGCGATCGCGCCGGATTACCAGGGCGCGGACCTCGTGGTGGTCAACACCTGCGGCTTCATTGACGCCGCGGTCGAAGAGTCGCTGGACGCCATCGGCGAGGCGCTGGCGGAGAACGGGCGCGTGATCGTCACCGGCTGCCTGGGCGCCAAGGGCGACATCGTCAAGCAAACCCATCCGCGCGTGCTGGCCGTCACCGGCCCGCACGCGCTCGACGACGTGATGCAGGCGGTGCACACGCATCTGGCGAAACCGCACGACCCCTACACCGATCTCGTGCCCGCGCAGGGCATCAAGCTCACGCCACGGCACTACGCCTATCTCAAGATCGCCGAGGGCTGCAATCATCGCTGTAGCTTCTGCATCATTCCCTCGATGCGCGGCGATCTCGTGAGCCGTGACATCGGCGAAGTCATGCAGGAGGCGGAGAATCTGGTGCGCGCGGGCGTGAAGGAACTGCTGGTGATCTCGCAGGATACGAGTGCCTACGGCGTGGATGTGAAATACCGCGCCGGTTTCTGGCAGGGCCGTCCGCTTAAGACGCGCATGCACGATCTCGCGCGCGCCCTGGGCGAGCTGGGCGTGTGGGTGCGGTTGCATTACGTCTATCCCTATCCGCACGTGGACGAAATTATCTCGCTCATGGCCGCAGGAAAAATCCTGCCGTATCTCGATGTGCCGTTGCAACACGCGAGCACGCGGATACTCAAGCTCATGAAGCGCCCGGCCAGCGCCGAGAACAATCTGGCGCGTATCGAAAACTGGCGCACGACCTGCCCCGATATTACATTGCGCTCCACCTTCATCGTCGGTTTCCCGGGCGAGACCGAGCAGGAGTTCGAAGAACTGCTCGATTTTCTGCGCGCGGCCCAGCTTGACCGCGTCGGTTGTTTCGCCTACTCGCCGGTGGAGGGCGCCACGGCCAATGCGCTGCCCGACGCGGTGCCGGAGGAAGTGAAGCGGGAACGGCTGGCGCGCTTCATGGAATTACAGGCGGAAATCTCCGCCGAAAAATTGCAGCATAAGGTCGGCCAGACCCTGACCGTGCTGGTGGACGGCATCGAGGAAGGCCAGGCGCTGGCCCGTTCCAGCGCCGACGCGCCCGAGATCGATGGCGTGGTTTATGTCGAGCGCGCACCAGACCTGAAGCCAGGCGATTTCTGTGAGGTCCGCGTTACGCGTGCGGGCGAGCACGACCTCTGGGCGCGGCAGGTTAAAGTGTAATCTCGTCGAAGTTATTTGCCTGCCGGTGCACCGCCTTGGGATCGATCGCCCCATCCCTGACCAGCCAGATTGTTGGCATTCCGGCCGCGCGCGCGGCGTCGAGTTCTTCCTTGATGTCGGAGAGGAACAGGATGTCCTCGGAAGCGGTAGCGATGGACTCAGCGATTTTGCGGTACGAATCGGCCTCGCGCTTGTTACCGATATGGGTATCGAAATAGCCGGAGAAAAGTGGCGTGAGATCGCCGTATTCGGTGTGCGCGAAAAGAAGTTTCTGGGCCTGGACCGAGCCGGAAGAAAACACGTAAAGCCGGGTACCGGCCTGCTTCCATTTTCTTAAGTGGCGCGCGGCGTCTTCGTACATGTGCCCCTTGAAGTCGCCTTTTTTATAGCCATCCTCCCAGATCATGCCCTGCAAGCTCTTTAACGGCGTGATTTTCTTGTCCTCGGCGATCCAGCGGAGCAGCTGTTCAATGACTTCCGCTTCGGTCAGATTCTTCCCGCTCAGCTGTCGCACCTCATCCAGCTCATGCCGCACCGCAGGTTGCTGCGCGTGGGCGCGCACGAACTCCGTCATGTGTTCGCGCGAATAGGGGAACAGCACATCCTTGACAAAGGACAGCGATGAAGTGGTGCCTTCGATGTCGGTGATAATGGCCTTGATCATTATTTTCTTTAAAGCCGTCCGCGCCGATCATGGACGGAAAATCCCAGGATCGGCTCCTTGATGCCGCGCCCCAGGGCAATCGCCTTGTACAGTTCGCCCATTTCATGCGGCGAGGTGAGTTTTTTTATTTGTTGCGTGAGCTCAAGATGCTCGCGCGTTTTTTCCGGGTCAGAACCCGCCACCAGCTGTTCCAGCCCACAGCCGATCAGAAACGCGGTCTGTGAGGTGTAGCCGAGCAGCGCCAGGCCAGTCTCGACCGCCGCCTCGGCGATGGCGGTAAAGTCTACGTGCGCGGTGATGTCCTGCAGGCCGATCAACATCAGCGGGTCATCGTGGGCGCGGTGACGATAGTGGCACATGAGCGTCCCTTGCGCGCGTTGCAGATGATAAAACTCCGCGCGCGGGAAACCGTAATCGATGAGTAATACTACGCCCTGCTTCAGAATATCGGCAACACTTCGCATCCACGCTTGCGCCTGCAGATTGATTTCCGAGGTGTAGACCGGTGTCAGGGCGAGCGTTTCGATGCGAGTCCGGATCGCTGCATCGGCCGGTTGCTCGCGCCAGATGAAGCGGTCGTTTTCCCAGGCGACATATAACTGCTGGACGCCGTTCTCGTTTACCTTAAAACGCTCCACCGGCATGGCGTCGAGCAGTTCATTGGCCAGCACGATGCCGCGGAAGCCGGCCGGTAGCGCCTCGAGCCAGTGAACGCGATTCAAAAGATGAGACGCCTTGTCGCGGAGCGTTTCAGTTTGACGCGCCTTCAGTTCAGCGCTGAGTTCCAGGATGAAATAGTGTTGCGGCAGGCTGTTGAGCGACTCGAGCTCAAGCAACAAATCGGCCGCCAGCACTCCGCTGCCGGCGCCGACCTCCAGGATATCGCCGCTTCCCAATCCGGTCAGAATCGATTGACAGGGGCGCGCCAGGCAACGTGCAAACACCGGGCCCATTTCGGGTGCCGTGATGAAGTCGCCCTGGCCGCCGAATTTGTGCTTGCCGGCGGCGTAGTAGCCCAGCCCTGGGGCGTAGAGCGCCAGTTCCATGAAACGGGCAAAGGCAATGCGCCCGCCGCATGCGGCGATTTCCTCGCGCATGCGGCGCTGGAGTTTGCCGCTGTGTGCCAGCTCCTCGGCCGTGGGTGGCGGGAAGGCACGCGGGTCGGGGGGAGCGGTGCGGCCGTTATGGCGCTGCGGATTCATGCGATGGCTATTGGCGCCGGGGCTGGCAACCGGTATCGTGGAACATTCAGGAACTATACTGGATATTCTATGATCAAGACGAACGAGCGTTAGCGAGTAGGGCTACCAGTCATATGTCAGGACGAACGAAGTAGGGCTTCCTTTATGTCAGACAACCCTCTCGCAGGCAAGGTGGCCCTGATTACGGGCGGCGCGCATCGCATCGGTGCGGCCATCGCCCGTATGCTGCATGCCCAGGGCATGAAACTGGTTATCCATTATCACACCTCGGAAAAGGCCGCCCATGCCCTGCAGGAGGAGTTGCACCAGAACCGGCCGGAGTCGGTCATGCTGGTGCGCGGGGACCTCAACAACGGCGAGCGGCTGGCGCGGAACCTGGTGTTCGAAACCGTCGAATCCTTCGACCGTCTCGACGTGGTGGTCAATAACGCCTCGCGGTTTTATCCCACGCCCGTGGGCGAAACCACCGAAACGCAATGGGACGATATCATCGGCCCCAACCTGAAGGCGCCGTTTTTTCTCGCCCAGGCGGCCGCGCCGCATCTCAAAAAATCCGGCGGCTGCATCGTCAATATTGCCGATATTTACGGGGATCGTCCGCTGATCGGTTATCTTGTCTACAGTGTCGCCAAGGCCGGTGTGATCATGCTCACGAAGGCCTTGGCGCGCGAGCTGGGACCCGAGATACGCGTTAACGCGATTGCCCCGGGCGTGATTCTCTGGCCCGAGAGCGATCTCGACGAGATGTCCAAGCAGCGCATCATCTCGCGCACGCCGCTGAAGCGCTCGGGCGATACCGACGATGTCGCGCGCACGGTGCTGTTTCTGGTCCGCGACGCCGGTTTCATCACCGGCCAGGTGCTGGCGGTGGACGGTGGACGCTGGGTGGTGATGTAGCAGGCCGCTGCGTATCACGACCGCGGGTCGAAATCCGCTTTCCAGATTTCCGGTTTTTCCGAACCGAACTGCTGCCACATCTTGGCGTAGCTGAGGCCCGTTTCCGGATGCTTCAGATCCGGCGCCATGTCCGCCAACGGACGCAGCACGAAGGCGTAGCGCTGGATGTCGGGATGCGGCAGCTTGACCCGGCTGTCGTGCCGCACGCTGCCGCCGTAGAGCAGCAGATCGAGATCGAGCGCGCGCGCGCTGAAGCGATTTTCCCCGCGGCTGCGCCCGAGGCGTGATTCGATGCGTGTCAGCGCTTCCTTGATGCGCTCGATGGACTCTTCGGTGTCAAAGCCCGCCACGAGGTTGTAGAAATTCTCGCCTTTGAAACCCACGGCCTGGCTTTCATAGACAGGAGAAAGTGTGAGAGCGCCGTAATGCGCGTTAAGTTCGCGGACCGCGCCGCGGATGTTATTTTCCCGGTCGATGTTGCTGCCGATTCCGACGAACACCCGAGGCATATAAATAGACAGGATTAACAGGATTTTTCAGGATTCACAGGATTATATGGGAAGTTTTAATCTTGTTAATCCTGTTTATTTCCGCGCTCGATCATGACGCCCACGTCGCCGGCGCCGCGGACGGCGCCTTTCTTATTGACGCGCACCCGCACCCACTGGAGCTTGAATTCGGCGAGCAGGATCTCCGCGACCTTCTCGGCCAAGGTTTCCACTAGCTGGAACTGCGAGTTGCCGACGAATTCGATGAGCCGCTTGGAAACCGCCTTGTAATTGAGCGTGTCCTCGATGCTGTCGCTGGCGGCGGCACGGCGGATGTCCGCGGCCATGTCGAGATCGAGAATGATGGTCTGCTTGATGCGGCGCTCCCACTCCCAGATGCCGATGACGCACTCGATCTTGAGGTCGTGGAGGTAGATAATATCCATGGACCGCAACTATAACGAAAACACCCGTGACTGTCTGTTACCAACCGCCGTGGCCGAACGCTAAATAGATGACGTGGCATTATTTGCTTCCGGTTATTGCCTATTTAATCGGCTCGGTGTCGACCGCAGTGGTCATCGCGCGTCTCATGGATCTTCCCGACCCGCGCGACACCGGCTCGAAAAACCCCGGCGCCACCAACATCCTGCGCTACGGCGGCAAGACGGCGGCGGCACTGACGCTGGCGGGCGATGTCCTGAAAGGAGTGTTGCCGGTGCTGATTGCCCGCGCGCTCACCACGGACGTCGTGATTATCGTGCTGACGGGTTTTGGCGCCTTTCTCGGTCACCTGTATCCGGTGTTCTTCCGCTTTCGCGGCGGCAAGGGGGTGGCGACGGCACTGGGTGTGTGGCTGGCGCTCAATCCCTGGGTCGGGCTGGCATTGCTCGCGACCTGGGTGCTGCTGGCGCTGGTGTTTCGCTATTCGTCGCTGTCGGCCTTGGTGACTTCCGCGGCTGCGCCCGTTTATGTGGCATGGCTGGCGCCGGGCACTCCCTATCTTGCGACCATGGTTGTCATGAGCGCGATTTTGATACTCCGGCACCGCTCCAACATTCGTAATCTTATCGCCGGCAAGGAAGCCAAGCTCGGGCGTTAAACTAAGAACCTCAATCAAAATGCAATGGACAGGATTAACAGGATTTTTCAGGATTTACAGGATTAAGGATTCTAGAATTTTAAGAAATCCTGTTAATCTTGTTTTTAATCCTGTAAATCCTGTCTAATTTTTTTAAACCGCGCCAAGTTCTTCGATGGGCCAGCGCGCCCGCGCGCCAAATGACAGCGGCTCATGTTGTCCCGCAGCCAGACGCAGATAACCGGCGTAGGCGATCATGGCGCCGTTATCGGTGGAAAATTCCGGACGCGGAAAATATACGCGCACGCTGAGTTTTTCAGCAAGCTGTGTCAGGCGTTCGCGCAGTTTCCGGTTGGCGCTGACGCCACCGGCCACCACCAGCCGCTTGGCGCCGGTTTGTTCCAGCGCCCATTCGCATTTGATCGCCAGTACGTCCACCGCGGCTGCTTCGAATGACGCCGCAATATCCGCGATGAACTCGGGCGTGAGTGCCTGGTTTTGCACCGCGGTGACCACCGCCGTTTTCAGGCCGCTGAAACTGAAATTGAGCCCCGGATGCGCCCCGTGGGTTTTGCGGGTGCCGGTCATCGGGCGGGGAAAATCAAACTGCTGGGGATTGCCGGTGCGCGCCGCCTGGGCAATGGCCGGACCGCCCGGATAACCCAGGCCGAGAAGTTTGGCCGTCTTGTCGAAGGCCTCGCCCACGGCATCGTCCAGCGATTCGCCCAGGATGGCGTACTGGCCCAGTGCCTGGACATCTGCGAGCAGTGTATGTCCGCCCGAAACGAGCAGGGCGGTAAACGGAAACGCCGGCGGGTCGGGTTCGAGCATGGGCGAGAGCAGATGCCCTTCCATGTGATGAATACCGACGCAGGGCACATTCCAGGCGTAGGCGAGCGAGCGCCCCAGGGCCGCGCCCACCAGCAGCGCCCCGGCCAGTCCCGGCCCGGAGGTGTAGGCAATGCCATGGATTTGCTCCGCTTGGGTTTTGGCCTCCTGCATGACCGCCCGGATCAGGGGCAGCGCTTTGCGGATGTGGTCGCGCGAGGCCAGTTCCGGTACGACTCCGCCGTAGTCGATATGCAAATCGGTTTGGGAGAACAACTGGTGTGCCAGCAGACCTTCATCCGAGTCGTACAAGGCGACACCGGTATCGTCACAGGAGGTTTCCAGGCCGAGAACACGCATGCGACGATATTACACCGCGGCGGTAGTGCGAGTGTATTGCCCAATTATCTCTATTCATTACATGCGTAAACTCAGCACCAAAAGCTAGGTCCTTGTCTCCCATGGCGACAGCCTATTCATCCGCGCTGATTAGGAGTATGGTTTTTATTGTCGTCGCCACAACTACACGGCAATCGGAGGTAAAACAACTAGCAGCTTTCAATAACTCGCAATCACTATCAGAGGAGTATTCCCAATGGCAAGGAAGCTATTAATAAAGCTATTTTTATTTTTTTGTGCAGTAACGTTAGCGACAGCGGTAATGACAGCCAATGCAGCACCCCTGGCGTCCGGAACCGCCCTGAAGATCGCCCCCGGTGTCGGGTCCGCTAACAATATCCCTTGTGCCTCAGGTTCATGTATTGCTGCGGAGGCAGCCCCTGGGTTTGTTATCTGGATCGATCTCAAGCCCGGCACGGACGGTGGTTTTATAGTCGGAAAGTCCCAAACCTCCGGTGGGCAGGAGACCGGTCCGGACCCATTTAACAATACCGCCCCTGGTCAGGTGACAGCAGCGTCGTTTATTACCTTCGGCTTTGCTTCCGGCAACGCAACCCTATTTACCTTGCCGGACGGTGGATCGGTAAATATCTTCGACGACGCCAGTTGCACGAAGGCCGCTTGTATCGGCAAGACGGCGCTGATGACCTTGAATGTGGCTGTGAATGGGAACTCGATCCCAATAGGTAGCGCGGCCGGTTGCACCGGTCCCGGCGGAATCAATTGTTCTCCAGACCAGCTGGCCGGTATCTTCGTAAACAATTACACCATTGATTTGGTCGGGAAGACCTGGAGCATGGACTATGCGCAGGCAGTACCCACTGGCCCTTTCCAGGGAATGAAGTTCTTCCTCATATTCAGGGGAACTGTTGCCAACTGCCCCGTGGTCGATTTCGCCTGGCAGAGCCCCAACAGCCAGGTGATGTTGGTATTCGGATCGCAGCTGACAGGTGTGACCGGAGTCGTGATCGATGGCGTGAATGCGCCCTTGTTCCAGGAGGTCGGGGAAAGCGTGCTGCTGGTTCTTTTCCCATCAGGCGTGAGCTTGCCCTGGAAGCCGGGCACGGTGCAGGTGACCACCCGTGCGGGTTGTTCCGGCAGTTTCCCCAAGCCGTGCGGGGCGTGAGGGGCTGATGTGACGTGGCCTTGCCGCGCATAGGTAACTCCTACGAGAGCTAAACATTAAATGCGGCATAGCTGGATATCCAGGCTGGACTACCAGAAACAGGAGTATCCCGCCTGGATATTGACAGGTATCTATTAAAATTAGGCAGTTACGTCCAGGAAAGCTACGCGAGGTTATAACCACCGAGTGTACAAATCTGGCAGGAATCTATAGAATCGCCGCCTTTCCATATTCTACCGACCTGTTTCGACAGGCCTATTTGCGAGGAAACAGATGCCTTCAGTCCGGGTTAAAGACAACGAACCGTTTGAGATGGCGCTGCGCCGTTTCCGCCGCTCGTGCGAAAAAGCCGGTGTGTTCACCGAAATGCGCCGCCGCGAGCACTACGAAAAGCCGACCGAGATCCGCAAGCGCAAGGCCGCCGCGGCCCGCAAGCGCGAGCTCAAGAAGCTGATGCGC
>JAUSDQ010000335.1 GCA_030650525.1 Sulfuricaulis sp. | reverse complement strand
TTGTACCAGGGGAAAATTCCATGACGATAGGCTTCCAGCAATCTTTCGGCGCGCAGATCGCCGCCCACGGCCAGCAGGCCTTCGGGCGAGGCCAGGTCGACCGGCGGAAAACGCAGATCCGTGGAATCGGATTTAAGGATGAACACGATCGGTCATTTCTCCGCGGCAATCTCCTTTTTGAACGGAACATGCTCGTTCAGTTCATCGACGTAGGCCGCCACACCGAGACGCTCCCGCGACAAGTAATCCGCGATCGCGCGACTGAATTCCGGATGCATCAGCCGATGCGCCGAGCGGGTGATGACGGGGGTGAAACCGCGCGCCAGCTTGTGCTCGCCCTGGGCGCCGGCCTCGAAGTATTTGAGTCCCTGCGCGATGGCGTATTCAATCGCGGCGTAGTAGCAGGTTTCGAAATGCAGGCTGTGGAATTCCCCGCGGCAACCCCAGTAGCGGCCGTACAACGTGTCGGCACCGCGCAGATTGAGCGCCCCGGCCACGTAGTCCGCGCCCAGGCGCGCGAACACCAGCACCACCCGGTCGCTCATGGTTTCCCCCAGTTTATGGAAGAATTCGCGCGACAAATAAGGTATCGCCTCGTACGCGCGGATAGTGGATTGGTAGAATTCGTGAAAAATATCCCAATGTGCCGGTTCGATCGCTGCGCCGGTCAGCGTTTCCATCACGATACCCGCTTCGCGCACGTAGCGGCGTTCACGCTTGATCTTCTTGCGCTTCTGCGCCGTGAAAGTCGACAGAAATTCATCGAAATCGCCACAGCCTGGATTTGTCCAGTGAAACTGATATCCGCTGCGCTGCATATGACCATCTGCATCGAGCAAGCTGGCGTCTTCTTCGTTAATAAAAAGCCAATGCAGCGAGGAAGCCCCGCAGGTTTGCATATGCGTCACCGCGCTCTCTATCAGGCGCCTTTGGATCATGACGGTGTCGGTTCCGGTGGCGGCCAGCAACCGCGGGCCGGTGACGGGTGAAAACGGGACGCCGATGACCAGCTTGGGGTAGTAACGATGACCGGCATTCTCGTAGGCATTGGCCCAGGCCCAGTCGAAGACGTATTCACCATAAGAATGGTATTTCAGATACATCGGAATTGCGCCGAGGAGCCGGCCGGCCAGCGGACCGTCCGCGTGCAAGACGAGATGCTGCGGCGCCCAGCCGGTTTTGGCACTCACGCAACCGGTCGACTCCAGCGCTGACAGAAACTCATGCCGCAGAAAAGGATTGGCGACGCCGGCCAGCGCATTCCAATCGGATGCCGGGATTTTCTCCAAACTGTCTACGACGCTGACGTGCATTTCAATATTGTACTGCGTAGTAGGGCGCAATAGCGTAGCGTATTGCGCCGTATGCTCGGGCCGTGAAATCATCCTCCCATGCCCGATTACCGCCGCGCCCGGCATCCGGGTGGAACCTACTTCTTCACGCTCACTCTGCTGCGGCGTCACAACAACGATCTCCTGACCCGGCATATCGAGCGCTTGCGCGAGGCGGTCCGAACGGTACGCCACGCCCATCCGTTCGACATTCATGGCTGGGTGGTGTTACCGGACCATCTGCATTGCGTGATCCAGTTGCCGGACGGTGATGCCGATTTCACCTTGCGGCTGCGCCTGATCAAATCCGGTTTTTCGAAATCCCTCCCGCGGACGGAATGGCTTTCCGCGGTGCGACAACGGCGTGGAGAACGGGGCATCTGGCAGCGCCGGTTCTGGGAGCACCTGATCAAAGACGAAGCGGATTATCGGGCGCATATGGACTATGTGCATATCAACCCGGTGAAGCATGGTCTGGTGAAGCGAGTGGCGGATTGGCCGTACTCCACCTTTCACCGGTTGGCGGCCGAGGGTATCTACCCCATTGACTGGGGCGGAAGCGACGGCGCGAATGCGCTGGATTACCCGGACTGACATGCGGCGCAATACGCTGCGCTATTGCGCCCTACG
>JAUSDQ010000334.1 GCA_030650525.1 Sulfuricaulis sp. | reverse complement strand
GCGCGTACACCTCGCTGGTAAACGGCAGCAGCGCGCCAAATACCACGCCGATGGCGATTACCGCGTAGAGCAGGCGGTCGCGCAGCTCGAGCAGATGAGAAATCAGGCTGCCTTCAGGAGTGCCGGTTTTTTCGGGTTCCGTCATGCAGTTTTTCCGATCGGGACTTCCTGGTGGATTTGACGCGCGGGCGTTTTACCGGCGCGGGTTTCGGGGAGCCGGCTAGCGCCGGTTTCGGGGTTTCCCCGGATTGGACGGTGTTGGGCACGGCTGCCGGGGTGACTTCCGTGAAGCCCCGGACGAGTTCGCCCGAGGTATTTTCCATCAGGCGGCGGGTGCCGTTGAGTTCTTCGCGGAGCTTGCGCAACTCCGCCAGATCATCGTGGTGAATTTCGCGGTCGAGATCCTGCTTGACGTTGTTGATGAAACGGCGCAACTGCCCCATCCACTTGCCCGCCGTGCGCGCCACCTCCGGCAAACGCTTCGGGCCGAGCACGATCAGGGCGATCAGGCCGATCACCACCAGTTCCGAAAAGCCGATGTCAAACATGGCGCGTACCCGCCGGAGAAATCGGGCTTAGGTTTTCTTTTTCTTAACTTTGGAAGTGACTTCGGCGTCGATCACGCGCCCGGAATCGCCCTTGATCTTTCTCGGCTCCTCGGCGTCATCGGATTCCGGTTCATCGCTCGCTCCGCCTTCCTTCATCGACTGTTTAAAGCTTTTGATGGCACCGCCGAGATCGCTGCCGATGTTACGCAGTTTCTTGGTGCCGAAAATCAGCAGAACGATGATCAGAACAACAATCCAATGCCAAATGCTGAAAGTGCCCATGCTATATCTCCAGAATTAGTTCGTTCGCGCCGATTTAAGTATACTTTCTCAAGCGACAACTTACCTTCAGAAACACCTTTAGCGTCCTTTCTGGCGCGTCGCCTTCTCATCCAGACCGGAAACACCAAAACGGCGCTCCAGCTCCAAGAGAACATCATCCGGCTTAAGCCCGGCCTGTGCAAGCAAGACCAGCGTGTGGAACCACAGATCGGCCGTTTCATGGATAATCTTCGCCCGCTCGCCGCTTTTCCCCGCCAGCACGGTTTCCGTGGCTTCCTCGCCGATCTTCTTGAGAATTTCGTCAAGGCCCTTGGCATACAGTCCCGCCACATAGGAACTCTGCGGATCGGCGCCCTTGCGCGCCTCCAGTGTCGCGGCCAGCTTGTTCAAAATATCGGACATATTATTTTTTGCCGTATATTTCCTGTGCACTCTTGATGACCGGCTCAACCGTCACCCAGCGGTCGCCTTGCAACTGCTGATAAAAACAGCGCTCACGACCGGTATGACAGGCGATGCCGCCCATCTGTTCCACCAGCAACAATATGGTGTCATTGTCACAGTCAAGGCGGATATCCTTTACCACCTGCACATGCCCCGACTCCTCGCCTTTGCGCCAGAGTTTTCGGCGCGACCGCGACCAATACACCGCCCGGCCTTCCTTCACCGTCGTTGCCAAGGATTCGCGGTTCATCCACGCGAGCGTGAGCACTTTGCCGCTGCCGGCCTCCTGGGCAATCGCGGGGACCAGACCTTCGCTGTTCCATTTCACGTCATCGAGCCAAGAATCAGACATGACAAAAATTATACAGGATTAACAGGATTAAGCAGGATTTACAGGATTTTTTCCAACGAACTCTTAAATTATCCTGTTAATCCTGTCTATTCAAAGCCTGACTTCAATGCCGGCTGCGGCCATGCGCTGCTTGGCCTGGGCCACGGTGAATTCCCCAAAATGGAAAATGCTGGCGGCCAACACGGCATCGGCGTGGCCGGCTAGGATGCCGTCAACGAGATGATCGAGATTACCGACACCGCCCGAGGCGATCACGGGAATGCTCACGGCGTCACAGACCGCCCGCGTCAGCTTGATGTCAAAGCCATCCTTGGTCCCGTCGCGATCCATGCTGGTCAGCAGAATTTCCCCGGCGCCGTAGTCGGTCATCTTGCGGGCCCACGCCAGGGCATCGAGGCCGGTGGCCTGGCGGCCACCGTGCGTGAACACCTCCCAGCGATTAGCGCCGATCTGCTTGGCGTCGATCGCCACCACAATGCATTGTGAGCCGAAACGATCCGAGGCTTCCTTGACGAATTCGGGGCGAGCGACGGCGGCGGTATTGATCGCGACCTTGTCGGCGCCGGCGTTCAGCATGCGCCGCACGTCTCCGACCTTGCGGATGCCGCCGCCCACGGTGAGCGGAATGAACACTTCGGCCGCCATCGCCTCGACGATGTGCACCATGGTTTCACGATTGTCGGAACTGGCGGTGATATCGAGAAACGTCACCTCGTCGGCGCCCTGCTGGTCGTAGCGGCGCGCGACTTCGACCGGATCGCCGGCATCGCGGATGTCGACAAAGCGCACGCCTTTGACCACGCGGCCGTTGTCCACGTCGAGACAGGGAATGATGCGTTTGGCGAGGCCCATGATAAAAATTGAATGGACAGGATTTACAGGATTAACAGGATAAAAACAAGAAGTTCGGTGGTTGTTCGTTGATTTATGAAGTAATCCTGTAAATCCTGTCTATTTGTTTTTTCCCAATTCGTCGGCGAGTTTCTGCGCCGCGGCGAAGTCGAGCGTGCCTTCGTAAATCGCGCGGCCGGTGATCGCGCCGACGATGCCCGCATCACTGACCTCACAGAGCTTACGGATGTCGTCGAGATTAGTAATACCGCCGGAGGCGATAACCGGGATCGAGATGGCTTTGGCCAGCTTTACCGTCGCATCGATGTTGACACCGCCCAGCATGCCATCACGGCCGATGTCGGTGTAGATGATCGCTTCGACGCCATCGTCCTGATATTTCTTGGCCAGGTCAATGACGTCATGGCCCGAAAGCTTGGACCAGCCGTCAATCGCCACTTTGCCGTCTTTGGCGTCCAGCCCCACGATAATGTGCCCGGGAAACTCCGCGCTCATATCGCTGACGAAATGCGGAGCGTTGACGGCCTTGGTGCCAAGGATAACGTAATGCACGCCCATGTCGATATAGGCCTGGATCGTGTCCTCATCGCGGATGCCGCCGCCTACCTGCACCGGGACGTCCGGGAAGATATTGCGGATTTCCTGAATGGCCGCGGCATTCACCGGCTTGCCGGCAAACGCGCCATTGAGATCCACGATGTGCAAACGGCGCGCCCCGACGTCCACCCAGCGCTTGGCCATGGCCGACGGATCGTCGGAAAAAATTGTTTCTTCGTTCATGCGCCCCTGGCGCAGGCGCACGCACTTGCCGTCTTTGATATCGATCGCGGGTATAATTAGCAGTGACATAACAATTAATAGACAGGATTAACAGGATTTTTCAGGATTAACAGGATTTTTTTAAATTAATTAAAGTATGTTGTAGCAGTGGTGTAACGGGATGACATACACGAAAATTTAAGCCGATCCTGTGAATCCTGCGTAATCCTGTTAATCCTGTCTATTTTAGACGTTCCCGTCCCAGGACATGAAATTCTCCAACAGTTGCAGTCCCGCGCGCTGGCTCTTTTCCGGATGAAACTGAACGGCGAAAATATTTTCATGTGCCGCGGCCGAGGTAAACCGCAGCGCGTAATCGGTCTCGCCGGCGATATTTCGCGGATCGGCTGAATCGGCATAGTAACTGTGCACAAAATAAAATCGCGCATCCTGCGGGATACCGGACCAGAGCGGGTGCGACGATGTTTGGTGCACCTGATTCCAGCCCATGTGCGGCACCTTCAGCGGCAGGCCCGTGGCCTTATCCACCATCGCTTCCGGCGGAAAGCGTTTCACCGCTCCCGCCAACAGGCTGAGACACGGCGTCCCCCCGCCCTCTTCGCTGAAATCATACAGCGCCTGAAGCCCAAGGCATATGCCGAGGAAAGGTTTGGATTTCATCGCCGCCAGCAGAGATCCGCGGAGATTGTCATGCTCCAGCGCCACCATGCAGCCGCCGATGGCCCCCTGACCGGGAAACACCACGCGGTCGGCGCGGTCGATCTCCGAAGCCATGGCGGTCAGCAGCACGCGGGCGTTGGGCGCCACATGCTCGATCGCCTTGCACACCGAGCGCAGATTCCCCATCCCGTAATCAATCACCGCGACGGTATTCATATATTTAATAGCTTGAAACCGCCGATGAACGCAGATTAACGCTGATTAAAATAAACCAAATCATTTTTTAATAAGTTGATGAAAAACTCGCTCAACCACCCGGACCCGTCATTCCGGCGCAAGCCGGAATCCAGATATTAATGATTTCATTGCTTGATTATCTGGACCCCGGCTTTCGCCGGGGTGACGAGATCTTTTTCCACACCCTGCTAAGCTCCTCATCCGCGGGTACATAGATATTAATGAAATCACAAGCTCCCTTTCGTCGAGGGAATAATATCCGCCGCGCGCGCGTCGATCTCGAGCGCCATGCGTAACGCGCGCCCGAAGGCTTTGAAGATGGTCTCGGCGTTGTGATGTGCGTTTTTACCGCGCAGGCAGTCCACGTGCAGCGTCGTCAGCGCATGATTACAGAAGCCCTGAAAGAATTCGTGCACCAGATCCACGTCGAATTCGCCGACGCGCGAGCGCGGGAAGTCGACATGATATTCAAGACCGGGACGACCGGAGAAATCGATCACCACGCGCGAGAGCGCCTCGTCGAGCGGCACATAGGCGTGGCCATAACGGCGGATGCCTTTCCGATCCCCCGCCGCCTTGGCAATGGCCTGGCCCAGCGTAATGCCGATATCTTCCACCGTGTGGTGCGCATCGATGTGCAAGTCGCCCTTGGCTTCCAGGGCGATATCGATCAGCCCATGCCGCGCCACCTGCTCCAGCATGTGATCGAGAAACGGCAGGCCGGTGTCGATCCGAGACACACCACGGCCGTCCAGGTTCACGGCCACGGTGATCTGGGTTTCCTTGGTTTGGCGCGACACCTCGGCGCGCCGGCCGGATACCGCCTTACCGCGCGAGGTCCGGGATTTTGTTGGCTTTGAGGATTTCACAGGCAAACCATAGACGAATCACAGCGCCGCCTCAAGCGCCTTCAGAAAGGCGGAATTTTCCTCCGGCGTGCCCACCGTAACACGCAGGCATCCCTTGAGCATACCGCCGACGCCATTTAGATTCTTGATCAGCACGCCCTGTGCCCGCAAACTTTCAAAGACATGGTCCGCTTCACGCTTCCCGGTTCGAAACAGGATGAAATTGGCCAGACTGGGCCAGGCATGGATACCTGACAGCCGGCTGAGCGCCTGAAACAGCTGTTCCCGGTCCTGCCGAATCTGCCGTGCCTGTTCTTCGAGTAGCGCCAGATGCGTCAGCGCAAACTCCGCGCTCGCCTGGGTAAGGCTGCCGATGTTGTACGGAAGCCGGACTTTATTGATCTCCTCCAGCCACGCCGCCGGACCCGCGAGCACACCCAAGCGCAGCCCGGCGAGCCCCTGCTTGGACAGCGTGCGCAGCACCAGAAGATTGTCCCGTTTTCCCAATTGATCCATGAAACTTTGCCCGGCGAAGGCATGATAGGCCTCATCCAGCACCGCCAAACCAGGCGTCTTTTCGATGAGCTGCGCGACATCCGCGCGGGAAAATAAATTTCCGGTCGGATTATTCGGGTAGGCCAAAAAAATCACCGCCGGATTGTGTTGCTCGACGGCCTTGATCATCGCCGCCATGTCGAGCGAAAAATCCTGCTGGAGCGGCACGCCCACAAATTTCATGCCGAGAAAGACAGCGACCATCTGGTACATGACAAAGGTCGGCGTCGGTGCCAGCACCACCGCCCCCGGTTTCGACACCGCCATGAGGACGATCTGGATGAGCTCATCCGAACCGTTACCGAGCATGACATCCATCTCGGCGGGCACGGCCAGCGCCGCCTGCAGGCGCCGGCGCAGCACGCGGGCCTCGGGGTCGGGATAGCGATTGAGGCCAACGCGGCTCAGGACATCCAGCCATTCCCGTCGCACCGCCTCCGGCCAAGAGTACGGATTTTCCATGGCGTCGAGCTTGATCAGTCCCGTGGCATCGGGCACGTGATAGGCCTTGAGCGCCCGGATTTCCGGGCGGATCAATGCTTCGACTTTTTTCTCGGAGCTCATAAAACCGAATTCACAGGATTAACAGGATTTTTCAGGATTACAGGATTAATTAGTAAAGTTTTTCGGTTTTAATCTTGTTAATCCTGCTTAATCCTGTGAATCCTGTCTATTTCTTTATTCGGTATTCGGCCGAGCGCGCATGCGCCGTCAGGCCTTCGCCGCGCGCCAGGACCGAGGCGGTTTTTCCGAGGGTCGAGGCGCCTTCGGCCGAACACTGGATGAGGCTCGTGCGTTTCTGGAAATCGTAAACACCGAGCGGTGAGGAAAATCGCGCGGTGCCGGAGGTCGGCAATACATGATTCGGCCCGGCACAGTAGTCGCCGACGGCTTCGGCCGTGTAACGCCCGAGGAAAATGGCGCCGGCGTTCCGTACACGCTGCGCCAGCGCGGGTGCATCGTCCACGGACAATTCCAGGTGTTCGGGGGCCATGCGGTTGATCAGCACCACCGCCTCATCGAGAGTAGCGGCGGTAATCAACGCGCCACGGGATTCGAGCGAGGTCTTGATGATGTCGCGCCGCTCCATGCCGGGCAGAAGTTTTGCGATCGCCGCACGCACTTGCTGGGTGAATTTTTCATCGAGGCTGATCAGAATCGATTGGGCGTCCTCATCGTGCTCCGCCTGGGAGAAAAGATCCATCGCCACCCAGTCGGGATCGGTTTTGCCATCGCACAGTACAACGATCTCGGACGGACCCGCGATCATATCGATGTCCACCAGACCGAATACCAGCCGTTTGGCCGTGGCCACGTACACGTTGCCGGGTCCGACAATCTTGTCCACCTTCGGCACCATCGCGGTGCCATAGGCGAGCGCGGCCACCGCCTGGGCGCCGCCGATTGAGAATACGCGGCTCACTCCAACGATGTCAGCCGCCGCCAACACCATATCGTTGAGTTCGCCGTCCGGCGCCGGGACCACCATGATCAATTCAGCAACACCGGCGACCTTGGCCGGAATAGCATTCATGAGCACCGACGAGGGATAAGCCGCCTTGCCGCCCGGCACATACAGGCCGACACACGCCAGCGCGGTGACCTGCTGACCCAGCACCGTCCCATCCGCCTCGGTATAGCGCCATGATTCGATCTTCTGCTTTTCGTGATAACGTCGAATCCGCTCCGCCGCCGTCTTCAGCGCCGTGAGTTTTTCACTGCCGATCGATTTGCTGGCCTGCGTCAGCCGCAATTTCGGTATTTCAAGTGCCGCGGCCGACGCCACATCGTGGCGGTCGAAACGGCGCGTGTATTCGACGAGCGCGTCGTCACCGCGCGCACTGACGTTGGCAATGATCGCCTTTACGGTCACCTCGATATTCGAATCCACCGATTGCGCGCGGTCGAGCAACCGCGCGAATTCCGCCTCGAAACGAGGCTCGGAGGTTTTTAATATGCGCATTTCGATTTTCACTTGCACGCTCGACGCAAATCTATAACTCCAAAAGAATAGACAGGATTAACAGGATTTTTCAGGATTTACAGGATTAATTCGCGAGTATTTTGGTTTTAATCTTGTTAATCCTGTGAATCCTGTGAATCCTGTCTATTTTTTTCAGGTGATCGCCCGCTCCAGCCTGCCAACAAGATCCTTCAGCGCCTCGCGTTTCATTTTCATTGAGGCGCGGTTGGCCACGAGCCAGGCGCTGATGTCGGCGATATGCTCGACCTCGGCCAGACCGTTGGCCTTCAAGGT
The DNA here is from genome assembly GCA_030650525.1 of Sulfuricaulis sp. GTDB lineage: Bacteria > Pseudomonadota > Gammaproteobacteria > Acidiferrobacterales > Sulfurifustaceae > Sulfuricaulis. Next base: position 12,387 of record JAUSDQ010000334.1, on the reverse strand, counting down.
ATTACCGGTGTCGACGAGGTCGACGATGCGATCGGAAAGCCCCACCAGCGGGGCCAACTCCATGGAGCCGTAGAGCTTGATAATGTCGGTCTGGATTCCCTTGGCCGCGAAGTGGCGTTGGGTGGTTTTTACATATTTGGTCGCAATGCGCAGCCGCGTCCAGCTGAGCGGATCGTCGCGCGAGGCCAGACTCGCCGGTTCGGCCACCATCATGCGACAGCGCGCGATCTTGAGGTCCATCAACTCATACAGGCCGTCGCCATCGTATTCCATGAGCACGTCCTTGCCGGCAATGCCGAGATCGGCCGCGCCGAATTGCACGTAGGTAGGCACATCCGTGGCACGGATGACGGTGAGTTTCAAATCCGGCAGATTCGTGTCGAAGATAAGCTTGCGGCTTTTCAGCGGGTTTTCCGTGGGCCGGATACCGGCGCGCTCCAGCAACGGCAAACCCTCTTCCAGGATCCGCCCCTTGGACAGGGCAATATTGAGCACGGTGGACATAATTTAAAAAATAAATTTCACCGCAAAGACGCAAAGAGAAGAAAACGGCGCTACGCGCCGAAGAAACATGCTATTCATTTTCTCATTCAATCTTTGCGCTCTTTGCGTCTTTGCGGTGAGTTATAAAATCGAACAGACAGGGTTCACGCCGACTGTTTGCGCGCCGCTTTGGCCGCGTGTTCTCCCGGCACGCGCCGGATACGCGCGCCCAGTTGCGCCAGCTTCTCTTCGATACATTCATATCCGCGGTCAATGTGATAGATGCGGTCGACGATGGTCTCGCCTTCGGCCACGAGGCCCGCAAGCGCCAGACTCGCCGAGGCGCGCAGGTCGGTCGCCATCACCGGCGCGCCTTTCAGATTCTTCACGCCGGTCACGATCGCGGTGTTACCTTCCATTTCAATCTTCGCGCCCATGCGCTGCAATTCATAGACATGCATGAAGCGGTTCTCGAAGATCGTCTCGATCACCGTGCCGCTGCCTTCGGCGATGGCGTTCAACGCGATGAACTGCGCCTGCATGTCCGTCGGGAACGCCGGATAGGGCGCGGTGCGCACCGTCACGGCCTTGGGACGTTTACCCTGCATGTCCAAACTGATCCAATTCGGTCCGGTTTCGATGAGGGCGCCGGCCTCGCGCAATTTGTCGAGCACCGCCTGCAGCAGGTCGGGGCGGGCGTTGCGCAAACGTACCGCGCCCCCGGTCATCGCGCCGGCCACCAGATAGGTTCCGGTTTCGATGCGGTCGGGAATGACCTCATGCTCGGCGCCGTGCAAACGTTCCACGCCTTCCACCGCGATCTCATCCGTGCCCGCGCCCACGATCCTCGCGCCCATGGAGTTGAGACACCTCGCGAGATCCGCCACTTCGGGTTCGCGCGCGGCATTTTCAATGATCGTCGTGCCATCCGCCAGCGTTGCCGCCATCATGATGTTCTCCGTGCCCGTGACGGAGACGAGGTCCATGAAGATACGCGCACCCTTCAGGCGTTTCGCCTTGGCGCGAATATAACCGCCGTCAAGATTGATCTCCGCGCCCATGGCGCGCAGGCCCTTGATGTGCAGATTCACCGGACGCGAGCCGATCGCGCAACCTCCGGGCAAGGACACTTCGGCCTCGCCGAAACGCGCGAGCAAGGGGCCCAGCACCAGAATCGAGGCGCGCATGGTCTTTACCAGTTCATACGGTGCACGCACCGAGGTGTTCTGGCTCGAGTCGGCCTCGATCACCATCTTGTCGCCAACCACCAGGCGCACACCCATGCGACCGAGCAGCTCCATGGTCGTGGTGATGTCCTGGAGGTGCGGCACATTACCGATGCTCAGCGTTTCGTTGGTCAGCAGCGAGGCCACCAACACGGGCAACGCGGCATTCTTCGCGCCCGAGATTTTTATCTCGCCGCGCAGCGGGATACCGCCCGTAACAATCAGTTTGTCCATTTTTTGATAATAAATTTCACCGCAAAGACGCGAAGAACGCAAAGAAAAGAAAACGGCGCTGCGCGCCGGAAAATCATATTATTCATTTTCTCTTTCAATCTTTCTTTGCGCTCTTTGCGTCTTTGCGGTGAGCGTAAAAAACAAAAGCCGCCAGCAGGCGGCCTTGTCCGGTCCGTGTCGCCGAAGCTTTAAGTCATGGCCTTGGCAACCAGCTTCTGGAGCTCGCCCTTCTGGAACAGGTCCGTGATGATATCACAGCCCCCCACCAGTTCACCGTTGAGGTAAAGCTGGGGAAACGTCGGCCAGTGGGAGTATTCCTTGAGGCCCTGGCGGATTTCCGGGTCCAACAATATGTCATAACTCGTGTATTTCGCCCCGCAAGCGCCCAGCAGTTGCGCGACTTTGGCCGAAAAACCGCACTGCGGAGCTTGGGGTGAACCCTTCATGTAAAGCACGATTTTGTCGCTGGTAAGCTGCTCGCGGATTTTGTCCTGTGTGCTCATGTGCGTCCTCGTCATACTGTTAATCGGAAAAAATCAATAAAGTCGTCGCGGTCACTCGTCCGGCGCCAAGGTGCGTAACGACAAGGCATGGATCTCATTGCCCATCTTGGTGCCCAGCGTACGGTAGACAATCTGGTGCCGCTGCAACATGCCTTTGCCGGCAAACTCCTGCGCCACGACTTCCGCCTCGAAATGATGACCATCGCCGGTGACCGCCACGCGCGCGCCGGGCATACCGCGTTCGATCATCTTTTTGATATCTTCTGGCTGCATCATAAATTTTTAATACCTTCAGGTTAATTATCCGGCCAACCGTGGCTATTTCAAGAGATATACCCACTAGAGATACAAAAAACGACCCACGGCCGGAATTCAGGCCAAATGGCTGCTTAATCGCGCAATTTGTAGCCGGTCTTGAGCATCAGCAGGGTGATGCCGGACAGCACGATCAGCGCGATCGTGACGATGAGCAGGCTGATCGATGGCGCGATATCGGATACCCCGAAAAATCCATAACGAAACCCGTCGATCATGTAAAAGAAAGGGTTGAAATGCGACAGCTGCTGCCAGAACTCCGGCAGCGAATGGATGGAATAGAAAACGCCAGACAGGAACGAGAGCGGCAGAATGATGAAGTTCTGGAACCCGGCCAGTTGATCGAACTTCTCCGCCCAGATACCGGCGATCACGCCGATAGCGCCCAGCACGGCACTGCTCAGAAAGGCGAACAGCAGAATAAATCCCAGATGTGGCATGGGCAGGGAAACGAACAGTGCTCCGGCGAGATACACACCCATGCCGACCAGCATGCCACGCACGGCGGACGCGAGGACAAACGCCAGAAAAAATTCCAAATGCGATAGCGGCGTGAGCATGATAAAAATGAGGTTGCCGGTAACCTTGGACTGGATAAGGCTCGAGGAACTGTTGGCAAAGGCGTTTTGAATCACGGACATCATGACCAGGCCGGGAACCAGGAACGCGGTATAGCTGACGCCGGCGAACGCTTGCACCCGGCCTTCGAACACATGGCCGAACACGAGCAGGTAGAGCAGCGCCGTGACGATCGGCGCGATCAGCGTCTGCAACATCACCTTGCCGAAGCGCAGGACTTCCTTGTAAAACAGCGTATAGAGTCCCGTCAGGTTCATATTAAAAATAATTTGCAACCGCAGATAAACGCGGATGAAAAGCACCAAGACAAACCATTGGATTTGTCATATCCGCGGTAATCCGCGGTTCCAGAAATATTAATACGGCAATCATGGTTTTTGCCTCTGGGTCAGCTCGACGAACACGTCTTCGAGGTCCGCGCCTTCCATACTGAGGTCCGTGATCACGGCGCCGCGCGAGCGCAGCGCATCCAGCACCGCGATGACGGAATCGGTGGTTTTGTCGAGTTGCAGTTCGATCTGGTTGCCCTCCTGCCGGAGAACTTTCCGCGCCAATCCCTCCGGCAGTGAACCGAGCGGTTCCTGCGTGGTGATACAGACCCGCCGGGTGTGTCCGATGCCGCGCGCCATCAGTGCGTGTTTGGTATCGAGTGCCACGATCTCGCCGTGATTTAGAATGGCGATGCGCTCGCACAACGCCTCGGCCTCTTCGAGATAATGCGTGGTCAGCACGATGGTATGACCTTCGCGGTGCAGCCGCCGGATGAACGTCCACAGTGACTTGCGCAGCTGCACATCGACCCCCGCCGTCGGCTCATCCAGCACCACCACTTCGGGCTTGTGGACCAGGGCCTGCGCGATCATCACGCGCCGCTTCATGCCGCCGGAAAGGGCGCGCATGTTGGTTTCGGCTTTCTCGTTCAACATGAGTGCCGTCATCAATTCATCGATCCAGGCATCGTTCGCGCGCAGGCCGAAATAGCCCGACTGGATACGCAGCACTTCACGCACGTTGAAGAACGGGTCGAACGCCAATTCCTGAGGCACCACGCCGATAAGCCGCCGGGTGCTCCGGTAATCCGACACTACGTCACGGTCCAGCACGGTCACACGGCCGGTGTCGAATCGGGTCAGGCCCGCCACGATGTTGATGAGCGTCGATTTGCCGGCCCCATTGGGGCCCAACAGGCCAAAGAATTCGCCGCGTTCGATCTCCAGATCGATACCCGTCAGAGCATGGACCCTGGGATAGCGCTTATGCAGCCCCGAAATCGAAATGGCGGACACGGGTCGATATCAAGTCGCAGCCGGGCTTCAGCGTCCGACGCCCTTCTGGGGTGATCCCGCGGGCTCCCGCGTCCCGTCATGGGCGCTTGCCGGCGACCGGTTGCTCTGGGCGATGCCCGCAATCAGGGAATCGATGCCTGCATTCCGGATCAGTTCCGCATAGGTGCTGCGGTAGGTGGTGACGAGGCTCACGCCGTCGATGGTCATGTCATACACTTTCCAGACGGCATGAACACGGTAAAAACTGTAGTTGATCTGGATGTTTGGTCCACCGCTGGCCTGCCTGACCTCGGTCTTCACCACCGCGGCTTTGTCCCCCGGCTTGCCGAGAAACGGCAGATAGATGATCTGCTGGTCGCGGTATTTGTGCAGCGCGGCACCATAGATCCGCGCCAGGAGATTGCGGAACTCGTGCGTGAAGCGCATACGCTGGTCGGCGCTAGCCTTGCGCCAGGAGGGTCCCAGCACCAATTTGGCCATGCCACGAAAATCGATATGCGGCAGCACCTGCTCGCAGAAATCCAGCAGGGCGTAGAGCCTTCGAGGGTCCTCGGGACCGACGTCGCGGTCCACCTTGAGCAACAGGTTGATCTTCTCGGTTGTCGTGCGTAACAGCTGATCGGGCATCACTTCCGCCTGCAGACTGGCGGGCACCAGCAACACGAGCGCGACGACAAAAATGATTTTTTTCATGACGGATTTCCCGATCCACGGCGGCGCCGGGCGCTACGCCCCGCAAATGCTCATGCAGGCAATTGAAAGACCTTCTGGAGGCCGTTGACGCGGATGAGGTCGCGCATCTGCTCCGGGATATTGGTGAAAACAATCTCGTGTTTCGCGGCGCGCGCCAGTTGCAGCCATTCGATCATGAGCGCGAGCCCGGCGCTGTCGGCGAGCGTCACGTCATGCATATCGATGGTGACCGTGCTGGCGCTGTTTTGCAGTAACTTGTCCGTGTGCGCCAGAAACCGGGGCACGGTCTGAAACGTCATCTGTCCGGAAACTTCGAAGACACCGGGCTCACGCGTCGTGAATCCGTTCTCGGTCACTTCGTTTTACCCGCTTTGCCGCCATTCGAGGCGGTTTTTCTCTCGGCCGCCGCCTTGTTGTCCTGCGCCAGACTCTTGATAAGAGTATCGAGACCTTCCTTTTGCACGCGCGCGGCATAGGTGGACTGGTAGGTCGTCACGAGGCTGGCGCCCTCGATCGTCACGTCGTACACCTTCCAGCCGGCATCCATACGGTAAAAGCTGTAGTTGATGGCAATCGTCGGCCCGCCATCGTTGCGTCGGACTTCGGATTTCACCGTCGCGGTGCGGTCGTCCGGGTTGAATCTGAACGGCATGTAGACGATTTGCTCGTCGTTATATTTGAGCAGTGCGGTGGCGTAGGTGCGCACCAGGAGGTCGCGAAATTCGGTGGTGAAACGCACGCGCTGTTCCTCGCTCGCTTCGCGCCAATAGCGCCCGAGGACCGTGCGTGACATCGCCCGAAAATCGAAATTTTGCAGCACGTGCTCATCCACCATGGCATAGAGCTTCTTGGTATCCTTGGCGTAGGCATCCTTATTGGCCTTCAGCAGCACGATAATTTTGTCAGTGGTTTCGCGCGCTAACTGGTCCGGCGGAATCTCGGCCGTGAAAGCCGAGAACGTCAGCACCAGAAACAGCACGGCGAAAGCGATTATGTTCATGGGTGATCCTCGCGACATGTTATTTGGACGGCGTGCTGTCACTGGCCTTGTTGAAGATCACCTGCCCGACCAGTTTCTCCAACACCAGCGCCGACTGCGTGCGTAAAAACACATCGCCGTTATTGAGATAGGTCTCTTCTCCTCCGGGTTCGATGCCGATGTACTGATCGCCCAAAAGACCCGCGGTCAGGATGGAGGCACTGCTGTCCTTGGGGATATTCTTGTAATTCCCGGCTATGTCCATGGTCACCACGGCCTGATACCGGACACTGTCGAATCCGATCGCCGATACGCGTCCCACACGCACACCCGCCATGGTCACGGCCGCTTTGACCTTGAGCCCGCCGACATTATCGAAGCGCCCCTTGACCTGGTAGCTGTCCAGCACGTCGGCCGAGGTCAGGTTGCCCACCTTGAAGGCGAGCATGGCCAGCGCCAGGATCCCCGCCGCCATAAACAGGCCGACCCACAATTCCAGACTTTTTCTATTGATCATCTCAGACCTCTCCCAAAGTCAAAGCGGTGAGGATGAAATCCAAGACCAGCACCGCGAGCGAAGAATATACCACCGTGCGGTTGGTCGCGCTTGCCACGCCCTCCGAGGTCGGCATGGCGTCATAGCCCTCGAATACCGCGATCCAGGTGCATACCACACCGAACACAAGGCTTTTGATAACGCCGTTCAATACGTCGTCGCGGAAATCCACCCCACCCTGCATCTGCGACCAAAAGGCGCCGGCGTCCACCCCCAAAAGACCCACGCCGACCAGATGCCCGCCGAGCACGCCGATGGCGGAAAACAGCGCCGCCAGCAACGGCATGGCAATGACGCCCCCGAGAAAGCGCGGTGCGATCAGGCGCGTGATCGGATTGACCGCCATCATCTCCATGCCGGCGAGCTGTTCCGTGGCTTTCATCAGACCGATCTCGGCGGTCAATGCCGATCCCGCGCGGCCGGCGAACAATAATGCCGTGACCACGGGGCCGAGCTCACGCACCAGCGACAACGCCACCAGCAGCCCGAGCGAATTGGCGGAACCGAACTTGGACAAGGTATTGTAGCCCTGCAACCCGAGCACCATGCCGACGAACAGGCCCGACACCAGAATAATGAGCAGCGTGAGCACGCCCACCGCATAGACTTGCTGCACGACCAGGTAAAAACGGCGCAGCAGTTCCCAGGAGCCGCTCAGCACCTCATACAGGAACATCGAGGCCCGGCCCAGACGCTCGACGGCGTTGATCACGATGCCTCCCAGGATGCGCAGGGTATTCATGCGGCGGTCTGCGTCAGATCTTCGATGTAATCGCCCGCCGGATACTGGTAGGGCACCGGGCCGTCGGGCAAGCCGTCCATGAACTGGCGCACGTGCTCGGAGCCGGACTTTTGCACCTCGGCCGGCGTGCCCTCGCCGATGATCCGGCCGTCGCCGACGAGGTAGGCGTAATCGGAAATCAGGCAGGTCTCGGCCACGTCGTGCGACACCACGATCGAGGTAATGCCGAGGCTCTGATTGAGTTCGCGAATCAGCTTGGCGATCACGCCCTTGGAAATGGGGTCGAGGCCGGTGAACGGCTCGTCGTACATGATCATCATCGGTTCCAGCGCGATCGCGCGCGCCAGCGCCGCGCGCCGCGCCATGCCGCCGGACAGTTCCGAGGGCATGAGCTCGCGCGCGCCGCGCAGGCCCACGGCCTCGAGTTTCATCAGCACCACCTTGCGCAGGATCGACTCCGGGAGCTCGGTGTGCTCGCGGATGGGGAAGGCGACGTTTTCAAACAGGGTCAGATCGGTCAGCAAGGCGCCGGTCTGGAACAGCATGCCCATGCGCTTGCGCAGCTCGAAGAGTTCCCGGGTTTTCAGGTCCGGCACCGACTGGCCGTCGACCTTGATGGTGCCACGGTCCGGTTTGATGCGCCCGCCGATGAGATTCAGCAGGGTCGTTTTCCCCGATCCGCTGCCGCCCATGATGGCGACGACCTTGCCGCGCAGGATGGGTAGCGTGATGCCTTTCAGGATCGGCCGGTCGCCCCGAGAAAAATAGACATCCCGGATATCCACCAGGATTTCGCTGTCCGCGGTGCTTTGGCGATGCTGGTTCAAATCATTCCTTTATTCGACGCGTGCGCGTCCTGACGGAGGCGACCCATTCTAACGCATCGGTCCGACGATGCCATAACGGCATGCCCCGCCTATCCGTCATTTAACGGCGCGATTGCGAATAAGGTCCTCGACCACGGATGGATCGGCCAGCGTCGTGGTGTCGCCCAGGTTGGAAAGTTCGTTCGCGGCAATCTTGCGCAAGATCCGGCGCATGATTTTTCCCGAACGGGTCTTGGGCAGACTGGGCGCCCACTGAATGACATCGGGCGAGGCAATCGCGCCGATTTCCTTGCGCACCTGCTGCACCAGTTCCTTGCGCAGCTCTTCCGAGGGGTCCACCCCGATCTTGAGGGTCACGTAACAGTAGATGCCCGTCCCCTTGATGTCGTGCGGGAATCCCACGACCGCGGCCTCGGCCACCGACTTGTGCAGCACCAGCGCACTCTCGACCTCGGCCGTGCCGAGCCGATGGCCGGAGACGTTGATCACATCGTCCACGCGCCCGGTGATCCAGTAGTAACCGTCCTTGTCGCGCCGCGCGCCGTCACCGGTAAAGTACTTGCCCGGATAGGTCTTGAAATAGGTATCCACGAAGCGCTGGTGATCGCCGTACACCGTGCGCGTCAGCCCCGGCCACGGACGCAGGATCACGAGATTGCCGCTGCACTCGCCTTCGAGCACCTTGCCCTCGGGGTCCACGATCGCCGGCATCACCCCGAAGAACGGCCGCGTGGCCGATCCCGGTTTCAGGCGCGTCGCGCCCGGCAGCGGCGTGATGAGAATCCCGCCGGTCTCGGTCTGCCACCAGGTATCGACGATCGGCACGCGCGCATCGCCGACCGTGTGGTAATACCACTCCCAAGCCTCGGGATTGATCGGCTCGCCCACCGTGCCGAGCAGCCGCAAGGATTTTCGCGAGGTCTTCTGCACCGGCGCCTCGCCCTCGCGCATGAGCGCGCGGATCGCCGTCGGCGCGGTGTAGAAAATATTGACCTGGTGCTTGTCGATGACCTCCCAGAAGCGCGAGGCGGTGGGATAGTTCGGCACGCCCTCGAACATGAGCGTGATCGCGCCGTTGGCCAGCGGGCCATAGACTATATAAGAGTGGCCCGTCACCCAGCCGACGTCGGCGGTACACCAGAAGATATCGCCGTCGTGATAGTCAAAGACGTACTTGTGGGTTATCGCGGCGAACAGCAGATAACCGCCGGTGCTGTGCAGCACGCCCTTGGGTTTGCCGGTGGAGCCGGAGGTATAAAGAATGAACAGCGGGTCCTCGGCGTCCATTTCCTCCGGTGGACAATCGGCGGAGGCTTTGCTCATCTGCTCGTGGTACCACAGATCGCGCTTCGTGTCCCAGGCGATGTTACCGCCGGTATGTTTGACAACGATCGCGGTATGGACGTTCGGGCAGTGCGTGAGCGCCTGGTCGGTATTGGTCTTGAGCGGGATCTTCTTGCTGCCGCGCAGGCCTTCGTCGGCGGTGATGACCACGCGGCAGTCGGAATCGAGGATGCGGTCCTTGAGCGACTCCGGCGAGAAACCGCCGAACACCACCGAATGCACCGCGCCGATGCGCGCGCACGCGAGCATCGCCACCGCGACCTCCGGGATCATGGGCATGTAGATGCACACGCGGTCGCCCTTTTTTACGCCGCGCCCTTTCAGAACATTCGCGAACTTGCACACCTCGGCGTGCAACGCGCGGTAGGTGATCTTCCTGTCCACCTTGGGGTCGTCGCTTTCCCAGATGATCGCCGTCTGGTTACCGCGCTTTTCAAGATGCCGGTCGAGACAGTTGTAACTCGCATTGAGCTTCGCGCCCTCGAACCAGCGGATATGCAGATTCTTGGCGTCGAAGCTCCAGTCAGAAACCTTGGTCCAAGGCTTGGACCAGCTGACGAATTCCCTGGCTTGCTCGGCCCAAAAACCGTCGGGGTCCTTGACCGAGCGTTGGTACATCTCCCGGTACTTGGCGTCGTCGATCCAAGTGCGTTTGGCGACTGCGGCGGGGATTTCGTAGACTTTCTCATTCGACATTGTTCTTTCTCCTCCTGGGGGCATGCAGCATGCTACACGATTTTGCCGCATATCCGGGCCGCTCCTCAAGCCAGTTGTGAACCGCCGGTGGATTTCCCAGCGCAAAACCGCTCCTGGGCGTATAAAATCCACGTGCGCTAAGCTAACCGGCATGCCCTTCAACCTGCGCTACCTGTCATCCTGTTTTTTCAACAAGCAAGCGGTTCGATAAACATGGGCGAGATCGTTAAATTCAGGAAACCATCCTTGCGAGAGAAAGCCGAGGGCAAAACCCTGTGCAAGAGCGGCTTTCACAAATGGAAGGTCATGAACGAAAGGAAATTCGACGTGAAGCAGGGAAAGCTGGTCACGCTGCGGCGCTGTGAGCGCTGCGGGAAGGAAAAGACGGAGCTGCGTTAGAGCTGCGCTATCACGGGTAAGTGGCTGGGCTAAAGCACATATCGCTCAGCGCATTCACGGGGTGATATACTTTTGCCAAAGCGGCCATTTTACAGAGAGACGGTTGAGACTGGTGCTCAACATCAACACGGCGGTCCGGACCTGTTGTAGCATCGAGCGCATGCAGCGGAAGCGCAGGTCCGGTTAGCGACTAAAAGGAGAAACCTCTATGGCGAAGGGTTCGAACCAGATGCGTACGTTACTCGACAAGCTCGACCAACTGCCGCCGGAGCGGGTAGCGGAGGTGGAGAACTTTGTGGAGTTTTTGGCGAACAAAGAGCGCGATAAAGCGTTGGGGGATTTTCTTGCGGTTGCCGATGCCGTCGCCAAAACCGGTGTTCCCGCCCTGACACCTGAGGAGATAGAGGCCGAGATCAAGGCTTACCGGGATGAGCGCCGGCGTGCGGCTCGTCCTTGATACCAACACCGTCGTCTCGGCATTGCTGTGGCGCGGCACACCGCATGAGCTTATCGCCGCTGCGCGCACGCGGCCTGTTACCCTCTTCACCAGCTCCGTTCTACTTGCGGAACTCGAGGACGTTCTTACGCGCCGGAAGTTGATGCGACCGGTTGCCGCCAGCGGCCTAAGCCCCGATCAGTTGATGCAACGCTACCTTCGGCTTGCCACGGTCATCCATCCCACGCCAATTCCACCCACGGTCTTGACCGACCCGGACGACGATCACGTGCTCGCGTGCGCGCTCGCCGCAAAGGCCGATTACATCGTCTCGGGCGACCGCGACCTGCTCACGCTCAAAACGTTTCGGGAGATACCGATCGTGACGGCGGCGGAGGCAGCGCGGATCGTTATCACTTCTTGAAACTAAGAGTCCCTGACAAAATGAAAATGTAGTCCATGTAGGGCGCAATAGCGCAGCGTATTGCGCCGCATGTCAATCCGGGTAGCCCAGTGCATCCGTCCCGTCGCTCCCGGCCCATTCCAGCGGATAAATCCCCTGCGACACCCGCCGGTGAAAGGTGGAGTATGGCCAATCCGCCACCCGCCTGACTAAACCATGCTTCACCGGGTTGATGTGCACATAGTCCCTATGCGCCCGATAATCCTCCCCGCTGTGAATCAGATGCTCCCAGAACCGGCGCTGCCAGATGCCCCGTTCCCCGCGCCGCCGACGCACCGCGGAGAGCCATTCCGTCCGCGGGAGAGATTTCGAAAAACCGGCTTTGATCAGGCGTAGCCGCAAGGTGAAATCGTCATCGCCCTCCGGCAACTGGACCACGCAATGCAGATGATCCGGCAACACCACCCAGCCATGGATTTCGAACGGATGGGCGCGGCGTGCCGTCCGGACCGCATCACGCAACCACTCGATATGCCGGGTCAAGAGATCATTGTTGCGACGCCGCAGCAAAGTGAGCGTGAAGAAGTAGATTCCGCCCGGATGCCGGGCACGTCGGTAATCGGGCATGGGACGATGATTTCATCCCCGTGCATACGGCGCAATACGCTGCGCTATTGCGCCCTACG
>JAUSDQ010000176.1 GCA_030650525.1 Sulfuricaulis sp. | reverse complement strand
TCAAAGCGCGCGGCCGGACCTTTGCCGGAAAATTTCAGGTTGCCGGCCAGCTTGGCGCCGTTGACCGTGCCGCTCCAGACTTCACGGCTTCGGTAGAAATCGAAATTGAGACCGCCGAAATTACGGTCGAACATATTCAGTGAACGTATCTCAGCGCTCACACGGGTAAGCACTTCCGGCACGGCCGCCGAACCCCCGCCGAGCCATGGCCACCACTGATTGATATCCAGCGAATCCATGCGGGCACTCACATGCAAACCGTTAGCTTCCGGCAATGTGGTGCGTGCCTCGCCAAAACCAATCCGTCCTTTTGCCAGGTGCCAACCGCTGGCGTTGCGGCCAATGTCGAGCTTGCCGCTCATGCGGTTGCCAACACTGAGATCCAGTATGATTTCGCTGGCCGTGCTCGATTCGGTTCGGACGACGAGTTTCTCGTCAGCGAGTCCGTCTGGCCTGTCAAGCGGTGGCGGCAACAGCACTTTCAAACTTCCGATATCGGCTTCGGCGCGCAGGTCGCCGACACCCTTGCTCCATCGCCACATCCCATTCCAGTTGATGCTGCCGGCGATGCGCGGGGCGATTAGCGGCCCCACCAGGGGCGCGAGCCCCGGCGCCGTGATCGTGCCCTGGCCGTGAATGAGCAACTGGTCTTGCTCGCGCCCGGCGGCCAGAACGGTCGAACCGCCGAGGAACTGCAGGTGCAGACTGCCTTCACGGATGCCGGTCTCGGTGAAACGCACGCTGCCATCGATCGCCTCGGCGGCCACGCCGGGAACGGAAAACAACAGCGTGCTTTTCAGGAAACGATACTCACCGTCGATCCCAACAGAATGCGCCTGATGTAATGGAATCGACAGGTTGAGGCTGAGAATTCCATCGCCGGAACCGCGCATGCCGGACAACACCGGGGCCAGCCAGTGGGTCGTATCCGACTCGGATTTAATTTCGCGCAGAACGGTGAGTGTCTCATTCAGCGGCCCGCTGACCTTGCCGCTCACGTGCACGACATGCTGCCCGGCGCTGCTTTCCCGGGACTCCACGACCACTTGATCGGTGTTGAGACCGGCGATTTTTCCTTGGCCGGTAATCAGTACCTCGGGGCCATTGATGGCCACATCGACTTCCGCCTGCCTAATCGGTTCCCAGCCGGGCAGGTATTGATAAATCCCGTGGCGCACGTGCCCGCGCAGCTCGAATTTTCCGGTGTTGTCGCGAAACGGGAAGTGGCGTGTCGGTCCATCGTAAACCAGATAACCCTGGGTAATATTTCCTCCCGTAAAGGAACGCTCCATCCACGCCAGGGTGGCAGCCGGCAAATGATAGGCCGGGTAATAGCGCGCCGCGTGCGCCCCATTACCATTGCTGAAATCGACACGCAGTTTCACATACGGTGAAATCGACGTGTCCAGGGGGACATTCACGCTCAAAGTTCCGGTACCGCGACCATCTTCACTGACCAGGCGCAGATTACTGCCTTCAATCAACCAGTGCTCGGTGGATTTTTCCCAGCTGAGATCGCCGCTCAAACGCTGTGCCACCAGCGGAGCGCGAAAGACCCTGGGGAGCGTCACCGTGATATCGCCCGCGTCGAGCTGAAATTGACCGGCATGGCGCGCCAGCGACAGATGGCCGCTCAAACCCTGCACGCCCGGATATTTCTGATAAGCAAGCGCCGCCACCGCCCGGACGTCGGTCTCGAGCGAAAAATCCTCGGGCGACCCCGCGTTGCCGATGAGTCGCAAGTTGAAATCATTCATGGTGCCTTCAGGCTTGGCGGCAATCCAATAATCGAGCCACATACTCAATTTCTCAGACTCCGTTATGCCGCTCTCGGATAGTTCATTTTTCAGCCGCGTCACGAAACCGGTGATATCCTCAAGATCGAGATGCTTGACCTGGATCTGGCTCTCCTCCGGCTGAAATACAATACGAAGATGTTCGGCGGCCCATTCCGGCCCGGTCAGGCCGATCACGGGATTAGCCACGTCGAGACGCCAGCCTGTGCGCTTGGCCTGCCAGCTGAGGTCACCGCCTGCCACGTGAATGCCGAGCGGGGTAGTCCACCCCGGAACAGGCAAGCGCAGATCGACAACACGCGCGTTGCCCTTGATCGAAACGGGTCGTCCCTGTTCCCACTCCGACCATATCTGCGCATTGAATTTCCCACGAAAGGTTTCAGGTAATTTCTCGCGCGCAATCAACGGCAAGGCTTTGATATTTACCTCCTCGGTACGCAGGTAAATATCGCCATCCCAGGCCGATGAGGTGAAAGGATTACCGTTAATATCGAGAATCAACGAACAGTTGCGACACATATCCGGCGGAAACACGGCGCTGAAACCAAGTTGGTGACGATCGCCGCGGTTTCGAAGGGTAAGATTCACGCGCGCAAGACGCAACGACGCGCCTGCTTCCCGGTGATCGAACCATTGCAGCTCGCCATTCTCGATCTCCAGGCGATTTTGCCGGAACAGCCAACCGACGAATTTTTCATCGTCCGTGGGTTGTTCGGTCTGCAACGGATTGAAACCCGAAATACGAAAACGTCCGTCGGTCAGCCGTTCAAGCGCCAGACTTGGATTGACCACGAGCAGACTGTTGATTTCCAGCTCGCCCCAGAGCAGGGGCAGAAGCGCGAGACTGATCCGGACCTCGCTCAGGCGAATGGCCGGCCGGACGCCGTCGGACGCATACACCTGCAATCCCTTCGCCTGCGCGCCGGGATGCAGGCCGTCCCAGTAGGCATGCAGCGATTCGATACGTATTGGGTGGCCGGATCGTAAGCCAAGATACTGTTCAAGATCGGACTTGCGCTCTTCAATCATCGGCAAGGTGAAGCGCGCGACAATAAAAACGATCGTGAGCAACACCAGAGCCGCGGCGGAAATGTACAATGTCCAGCGGCTGATGTGTAACGTCGCGCGCCCGACGTGCAAGGCGTACCGGCGCAGCCGCTTTTTCATGGAGACATTAACCTCCGCGAGCAGACATTTTGAATGTGCATAGCGCTATTCTGCCGCATTCGCGGCAAATGCAAAGCTATATCGGGAACAAGGTATTCGCATGGAGCCTTCGATACCGGCCTTTTGCCGAAGTTTCTCACCCTGCCGGCAGCCGGTCGTCCGGTACTACATCAGCACCACGTCATACTGCTCCTGAGAATAAAGCGGCTCAACCTTAAGTTGAATCGGCTTGCCGATAAACTCCTGAAGCTTCACAAGCCCCACCGCCTCTTCATCGAACAGCAGATCGATAACCGGCTGGGAAGCGAGCACCAGATACTCATCGGCGCCATACTGGCGCGCCTCGCGCAGGATTTCGCGAAAGATCTCATAACACACGGTCTGCGGCGTTTTCACCATCCCGCGGCCGGTGCAGACCGGGCACGGCTGGCACAGGACGTGTTCGAGGCTTTCGCGCGTGCGCTTGCGTGTCAGTTCCACCAGCCCCAGCGGCGACATCTCGGTGATGTACACCTTGGTGCGGTCGCGCGATAGTGCCCGCTCCAGCGCCCGCAGCACCTGACGTTTGTGTTCGGCCTCGGCCATGTCAATGAAATCGACGATGATCATTCCCCCCAGGTTACGCAACCGCAGCTGGCGCGCAATCGTCTGCGCCGCCTCGAGATTGGTCTTGAAGAGCGTCTCTTCCAGATTGCGGCGGCCGACATAGGCGCCGGTATTCACGTCAACGGTAGTCATGGCCTCGGTCTGGTCTAATATAAGGTAGCCGCCGGACTTGAGCATGACCTTATGATCGAGGGCCTTCTGAATTTCATCCTCGACGGAAAACAGGTCGAAGATGGGGCGCTCGCCGGGATAATGCTCGATACGATCGGCGATCTCCGGAATGAATTCAATGCCGAAATCGCGCGCCTTGATGAAAATCTCGCGCGAATCAACGCGAATTTTTTCGACGTTGGCGCGCACGAGATCGCGCATGGCGCGCAGCGCCAGGGGCAGGTCTTCGTGGACCAGGCTGCGCGCGGGCGCGGAGCGGATGCTTTCCTGACAGGCGGCCCACACCCGGCGCAGGTAACGGATGTCGGTTTCTATTTCCTCCTCCGCCGCCGTCTCGGCCAGCGTACGCAGGATATAACCGCCCCCATCCGCAGCTTCCGACATGGCGGAAAGCATTAGCGCACGCAGACGTTCGCGCGTGGCCTCATCGCCGATCTTCTGCGAGATGCCGATGTGTTTGCTGTAGGGCAGAAACACCAGATAGCGCGCCGGCAGCGTGATCTGCATGGTCAGACGTGCGCCCTTGGTTCCGATCGGGTCCTTGAGCACCTGCACGATAACTTCCTGTCCGTCCTGCAACAATTCGTGAATCGGCGGTACCGGGCCCGTGACGGCCTCAGCCATCGAGGGAGCACGAATGTCAGAGGCATGAAGAAACGCGGTGCGTTCGAGTCCGATGTCCACGAACGCGGCTTGCATGCCCGGAAGTATCCGGACCACCTTGCCTTTATAAATATTGCCGACGATTCCGCGGCTGCGCGCACGCTCGATGTAAACTTCTTGCAGCATGCCGTTTTCAACGACCGCGACGCGGGTCTCTTGCGGCGTGACGTTTATGAGAATTTCTTCGCTCATGCGCTTCCCGTTCCGATTTTTTTCAGAACCCCGGTCAATTCATACAGCGGGAGTCCCATGACGCCGGAGTAGCTGCCGTCCAGAAACGCGATGAACCCCGCGGCCCGACCCTGAATCGCATAGGCGCCGGCCTTGTCCAGGGGTTCGCCCGTTTCCCAATATTGCGCGATTTCCTGCTCCGTCATCGGGCTGAGTGTGACGCGACTGGTGCTGAGTGCCGTGTGTTCGCTGCCTCGATGCACCACGCAAATCCCCGAAAGCACCTCGTGCGCGCGCCCGGCGAGACGTCGTAACAGTGTCACGCCGTGGTCGCGGTCCTGGGGCTTGCCGAGGATTTCGCCGTCCAGCACCACCTCCGTATCGGCACCCAGCACCGGTCGCAACGGCAGACCACGCTCTTTCACCAGTCTTTCAACAAATTGCGCCTTGTCACGCGCCACCCGCACGACATAATCCGCGGGTAATTCACCTTGCCGGCGAACTTCAAGAATATTGGACGGTATCGCTTCAAATTCAATACCCATCTGGCGCAGCAGGTCGCGGCGACGGGGGGAGGCGGAAGCGAGATAGATCATAAGAGCTCTCACCGCAAAGGCGCAAAGAACGCAAAGAATAACCGGAATGTAAAGCTACTCATCTTGATATTCGATTTGCTTCGCGCCCTTTGCGTCTTCGCGGTAAATAATCTTATCTCAGCCAGTCAACGATGATACGGCAGATTCCGGACGATACTCCAGGCGCGATACAACTGCTCGGCCAGCACCACGCGCACCACGGGGTGCGCCAGGGTAAGTTTAGACAATGCCCAGCTCTCGTGAGCGCGTTTGAGGCACTCCGGCGCCAAGCCTTCGGGCCCGCCGATCAGCAGCGCGAGATTTTCTCCGCCGGCCAGTTTTTTCTTGAGCTCACCCGCCAGCGCTTCGGTATCCAGCTGTTTGCCGCCACGATCGAGCGCGATGACACGCGCGCTCGCGGGGATGGCGGCCAGCTGCCGCCGCCCCTCCTGCTCGATGAGGCGCCGAAGATCGGCGCCTTTGGCGCGGCGGCCGGCTGGAATCTCGCACAATACCAGGCGGCATTCGCGCGGCAGGCGCTTGGCGTATTCCCGGTATCCCGTCTCGACCCACTCAGGCATCCGGTCACCGATGGCAATGATGTGAATTTGCATAATATTTTTGGAACCGCGGATAAACGCGGATGGATACAGATCAAGTTGTTTTTTTGAATGTTTACTTCCTGTTTGCGTTAATCTGCGGTTTTGCTTTTTTCTTCCGCGGGCGTGCAGGTTTAGCTACGCCGACCACGACACGCTTGGCATCCGACCAGAGTTTCTCGAGACTATAGAAATCGCGCGTCTCCGCACGCATGACATGTACCACCACGTCGCCAAAATCGATCAGCACCCAGTCACCGGTCTGCTGGCCTTCCACGCCCACGGTCCGTACGCCGTGCTCGCGCAGCGCTGCCACGACTTTGTCGGACGTGGATTGCACGTGACGGTTCGAGGTACCGGTGGCGATCACCATGTAGTCGGTGAAATCGCTGATCTTGCGCACATCGAGCACCGCGATGTCGTGCGTCTTGGCGCCCTCCAGGGCGGCGTGAACCCAATGTGACATCTTTGCGGCTTTGGTGGCTTTTGGCATCAGTTTCCTCGATTACGGTAGATTCGGGTGTGGCGAATGTAGTCGTTTACTGTCGACGGCAGCAGTTTTTCCATCGGCTCGTTGCGCGCGATGGCGTCCCGGATCCGCGTCGCGGAGATATCCTGGGGGGTTACCGCCTGAAAATATATTTTCCCGCCGGTGGTTTGGGCAAGTTCGCCCGGGTTGCGCGCGCGCCGGTTACGCGCCCACAACGGCAGTGCGTCACCCGGCGGAATCGTCCAACCCGGCCGTGTCATCACTATCAAGTGCGCCAGCTCCGGCAGGCGCTCCCACTGATGCCAGGTCTCGATGCCCTCGAAGGCATCCCGGCCCATCACAAGACATAGCGGCCGGTCGGCGAATTCCCGGCGCAGGGATTCCAGCGTCAGCACGGTGTACGAAGGCCCGCCGCGCCTGAGTTCGCGGTCATCCACGGTGAATCCAGGCACACCCGCCACGGCCAACTCAACCATGCGCAGACGCTGCTCCGCCGTGGCCACCGGCGGGTGGCGGTGCGGCGGATACGCCGCGGGAATAAAACGCATCTCAGCCAGATCGAGTGCGCGCAGGACTTCCTGCGCCGGACGCAAATGACCGTAATGGATGGGGTCGAAGGTGCCGCCAAGAATGCCGAGGGGTTTACCCACAAAAAATGCAATAGACAGGATTAACCGGATTTCACAGGATTAAAACACGCAAGGAAAGATATTGAATCAAGTGATTCCTGTCTATCTTCTTACGTGTCCGTCCCCGAGCACGATGAATTTCACCGACGTCAGTCCCTCGAGTCCGACCGGCCCGCGCGCGTGCAGCTTATCGGTGGAGATACCGATCTCAGCGCCGAGGCCGTATTCAAAACCATCGGCGAAGCGCGTCGAGGCATTGACCATGACCGAGCTTGAATCCACCTCGCGCAGGAAACGGCGCGCGCGGGTGATGTCTTCGGTCACGATCGAATCGGTGTGCGCCGAACCGTACTTGGCAATGTGATCGATGGCTTCGTCGACGTTTTCGAGCACGCGTATGGAAAGGATCGGCGCCAGGTATTCCGTATACCAGTCCTCTTCCGTCGCGGACTTGATGCCGGGCAGAATCTGGCGCGTGGCCTCGCAGCCGCGCAATTCGACGCCTTGCTCCTGATACATCTTGGCCAGCACCGGCAAAACCTTGGCGGCAACACCGCGCGCGACCAGGAGGGTCTCCATGGTGTTACAGGTGCCGTAACGCTGGGTTTTGGCGTTGAACGCGACTTTCACGGCCTTGTCCATGTCGGCCTTGTCATCGATGTACACGTGACACACGCCGTGCAAATGCTTGATGACGGGGATCGTGGCCTCGGCACTGATGCGTTCGATGAGCGACTTGCCGCCGCGCGGCACAATCACGTCCACGTATTCCTTCATGCGGATCAGCTCGCCGACCGCGGCGCGATCGGTGGTTGCCACCACCTGCACCACGTCCTCCGGTAACCCGGCCTGCTTGAGACCGGCCTGGATACAGGCGGCGATCGCCTGGTTCGAGTGAATCGCTTCGCTGCCGCCGCGCAGAATCGTCGCATTGCCGGATTTCAGACAGAGACCGGCCGCGTCCGCGGTGACGTTGGGGCGCGATTCATAAACGATGCCGATCACGCCGAGCGGCACGCGCATGCGCCCGACCTGGATGCCGGACGGGCGATAAGTCAGATCGGTGATTTCGCCGACCGGGTCGGGAAGCAAGGCGATCTGGCGCAGGCCCTCGGCCATGGCCTTGATGCGCGCGGCATTCAGCTCAAGCCGGTCGAGCGCGGCGGAATCGAGCCCCTGACTTTTTGCGGCATCCAGATCCTTTTTGTTGGCG
The DNA here is from genome assembly GCA_030650525.1 of Sulfuricaulis sp. GTDB lineage: Bacteria > Pseudomonadota > Gammaproteobacteria > Acidiferrobacterales > Sulfurifustaceae > Sulfuricaulis. Next base: position 48,662 of record JAUSDQ010000176.1, on the reverse strand, counting down.
GCAATCAGCGCATCCGCTTGACGCTCGATCTCAATGGCCATGGCCAGCAACGCGGCATCCTTGGCCGCGGTCTCGGCGCGCGCAATGAAACGCGCGGCCGCCCGGGCGCGCTGCCCGACTTGTTGCATGTAGCGCTTGATATCCGTGCCGCCAAGCTGTTGCGATGCCGTCTTCATACGTTCCTACCAGATGAAACTTGCATATATTTCTCGTAGGATGCGCAAAAGCAAAGCGTTGCGCACCATGCTGCCCAAGTTCGGTTCGGTGCGCTTCGCTAACGCTCAGCACACCCTACCCAAGAATTTTACCCGTCGTCATCACGACTTATATATTACACGTACTGGGCTTCAACCCGCTCATGCACAGTGCCAGACATTGCAGTTCCTGCCAGACATCGCCGCTACCGCGGCCTTTAAGAATGCGATCCGTGCGCGCGGCGCGGCGCAACAGGTCCTGCGATGCCTCCAGCGAAAGTCGTTTGAGTGCCGCGGTCATCAGCGGTTTACGCTTGGCCCACACCCGCCGGGCCTCGAGCACCCGCATCACCGGCTGACCGGCCGCGACCAGCGCCGCCATTTGCGCGAGCTCGCGCGCCTCGCGCGCCAGCGCCCACAAAACCAGTATCGGCTCGACGCCTTCGCCGCGCAGGCTGTTGAGAATCCGCTCGACGGCGACCGGCTCGCCGCGCAGGCTGGCGTCGGCCAGCGCGAAGACATTGTAGCGGGCATTGTCGCTGAGATTCCCCTCGATGTCATCCAGACGCACTTCACCCTGACCGATCAGCATGACCAATTTGTCGATTTCCTGCGCGCACGCGAGCAGGTTGCCCTCCATCAGATGCGCCAGCAGATCCACCACGCCCGGGCCGGGCTTGAGGCCCTTCAGCTCCATGCGGCCCCGTATCCACATCGGCCACTGCGCCGCTTCGAGCGGATAAACCGCGATAACGACACCGGCGCTTTCCAGCGCCTTGGCCCATTTACTTTCACGCGTCTGTTTCTCGAGCTTGCCGCTACTCACGACAAAAACGATATCGGCGGGCGGCTGCGCCGCGATTTCCACAAGAATTTTTGCGCCGGCTTCACCTGGTTTACCGGTCGGCAGCCGGAGCTCTACGACACGTCGCTCGGAGAAGAGCGACATGGACTGGAGGGAGTTGAACAGCCCGTTCCAGTCAAACCCGCTTTCCACCGTCAAAACCTGACGCTCCTGGAAACCGGCGGCGTGCGCCGCCTCGCGAATGGCACGGCAACTCTCTTCCACCAACAGCAGTTCTTCGCCGTACACGAAATAGACCGGCGCCAGTCCGCGCTTCAGATGGTTCGATAGTTGTTCAGGGTTGATTTTCATAAGATCCTTGCAGCCACAGATGGACACAGATAAACACGGATTTTTTATTCTTATCTGTTTTGATCTGTGTTTATCTGCGGTTCCATGGTTTTTATTTCCTGAATTGTAATTCGAGACAAGCGCCGCAGAATCTGCTGTACGGCATCGCGCTGCATTTCGCGTCGTAGTTCCTGTTCTTCCCGTTCCTTGGACAGCACATTTAATCGATCGAAGGCATGATCGCGTTGTATCCTGACCGTCTGAGACTCCGATAACAACCGGTTGTCCTTGTCGATCAAGCGGAAACTCACCTCATACTTCAGCAGATATTCATCCGCCTTGCCGGTGGAGCTCACGGACAACACCTGGCTGTCCGAATGCTCGCCGTAGAGAACCAGCAGCGGCGCATCGCCACTGTCCTCGATCTGCACGTCGGCCTGGGTGCGTAGGACGTTTTTCATGGCCGCCAGCAGCGGGTCGTTCTGCAGTTGATTGCCCTCGACATTCACCCGCAGGCTTGAGAGCCTCGGGGACAATTCGACTGTGCCCGCGCCACGCAGATGAAAACCGCAAGAAACCAGTAACAAGTTGCACATGACAAGTAGCAAGAGCAAAGCACTCCTGCTTCTATTACTGGCTACTGGACGCTGGCTGCTTGCCACTTTTATACCACCACGATATTCACTAGCTTGCCCGGCACCACGATCACCTTTTTCACCGTCTTGCCGCTGATGTGGCGTGCCACGGCTTCATCCGCCAGCGCGGCCTCTTGGACTTTATCATCGTCCGCTTGCGCCGGCACTGACACGCGTCCGCGCAGCTTCCCGTTTACCTGCACCACGATCTCGAGACTATCCTGCCTCAGCGCATTCGTGTCCACCTGCGGCCAGCGGGCCGCCACTACGGCTTCCTTGTGTCCGAGAGCAATCCATAGCGCGTGCGTGATGTGCGGCACGATCGGAGACAATACCCGCACAATGATCTCGATTGCTTCCTGACGCACCTGCTTCGCCGGTTCGGTACTGTCCTCGAGCTTGCCGAGGGCGTTCGCCAGTTCCATCACCGCGGCAATCGCCGTGTTGAAAGTGCGGCGCCGGCCCATGTCATCGGTCACTTTCTGCAATGTCTGATGCGTCATCCGGCGCAGATCCTGAAGTGCCGGCGACAGATGTGCCAAGTCGATCTTGTCCGGTAAGCCCGCACGGACATGCTCGGATACCATCTTCCAGAGACGCCGCAGAAAGCGGTTGGCGCCGGCCACGGCCTCGTCCGACCATTCAAGCGACATTTCCGGCGGTGCCGCGAACATCATGAACAGGCGCGCCGTGTCGGCACCATACTGGTCGATCAGCGATTGCGGGTCGATACCGTTGTTCTTGGATTTCGACATGGTGCCAATGCCGCTGCTTTCCACCGGCTGGCCATCGAGCTTCAGGACCGCGCCGACACGCTGACCCTTTTCGTCAGCCTTGATCTCCACGTCCGCCGGATTGAAATACTGAATGCGCCCGCTCGCCGGCTTACGAAAGAAAATCTCGTTCAGCACCATGCCCTGGGTGAGCAGTCGCCTGAACGGCTCATCGCCTTGCACCAAACCGACGTCCCGCATGACCTTCCACCAGAAACGCGAGTACAGCAGGTGCAGAATGGCATGCTCGATACCGCCGATGTACTGGTCCACCGGCATCCAGTAGTTGGTTTCGCTGTCGACCATGGCCGTATCGCCGCGCTGGCTGGCATAACGCGCGTAGTACCAGGACGAATCCACAAAAGTGTCCATGGTATCGGTCTCACGCCGCGCGGGCTGGCCGCACTTCGGGCATGGGCAGTTCACGAAGTCGGCGCGCTTGTTGAGCGGATTGCCGGTGCCATCCGGCACGCAATCCTCGGGCAACACCACCGGCAGGTCCTGGTCCGGCACCGGCACGTCGCCGCATTGTTCGCAGTGAATAATAGGTATCGGGCAGCCCCAGTAGCGTTGGCGCGAAATTCCCCAGTCGCGCAAACGCCACATCACTTGCTTGTCGCCAAGACTCTTGGCTTTCAGGTCAGCGGCAATGGCATCGGCGGCAGAGTTGTAATCGAGTCCGTCATATTTTCCTGAATTCACGCAATGGCCGCGCGTCTTATCCGCGTACCACTCCTGCCAGGCGTTCGTGGAAAATTTCTCGCCCGGGACTTCGATCGCCTGTTTGATAGGGAGTTTGTATTGTCCGGCGAAATGAAAATCGCGCTCGTCGTGCGCCGGCACCGCCATCACCGCACCCTCGCCATAACCCATGAGCACGTAGTTGCCGACCCACACCGGCACCGGTTCGCCGGTCAGCGGATGGGTTACGTTGATCCCGGTTGGCATGCCTTGCTTTTCGATGGCGGCAAGATCGGCCTCCATCACCGAACCGCGCCTGCACTCTTCGATGAACGCGGCAAGCTTCGGATTATTCTTAGCGGCGTGGGTCGCGAGCGGGTGCTCGGCGGCCACCGCACAGAAAGTCACGCCCATGATGGTGTCGGCACGGGTGGTGAACACCCAGAGCTTCTCTTCTTTGCCGTCGACTTTATACGTAAAAGCGAAACGTATGCCCACGCTCTTGCCAATCCAGTTCGCCTGCATGACACGCACGCGCTCGGGCCACTCGGGCAGCTGGTCGAGATCGGCCAGCAGTTCCTCGGCGTACCGCGTGATCGCGAGGTAGTACATCGGAATCTCGCGCTTCTCGATCGGCGCGCCGGTGCGCCAGCCGCGGCCGTCGATCACCTGCTCGTTGGCCAGCACGGTCCGGTCCACCGGGTCCCAATTCACGACACCGGTTTTTTTATAGGCGATGCCCTGCTCCAGCATGCGCAGGAACAGCCACTGATTCCATCTATAGTAATCAGGCTTACAGGTGGCAAGCTCGCGCCGCCAGTCGATCGCGAAGCCCAGCGACTGGAGCTGCTTTTTCATATACGCGATATTGTCGTACGTCCACTGGGCCGGTGGCACGCCATTGGCCATGGCGGCATTCTCGGCCGGCAACCCGAAGGCGTCCCAGCCCATCGGCTGCAGCACGTTCTTGCCCTGCATGCGCTGGTAACGCGCGATCACATCGCCGATGGTGTAGTTGCGCACATGGCCCATGTGCAGTTTTCCGGAGGGATAGGGAAACATCGACAGGCAATAGAACTTCTCCCGTTTCGGGTCTGGCACGGCCTTGAACGTCTGGTGCCGGTCCCAGTAGTCGCGGGCGTCTTTTTCTACTTTTTCGGGGAGGTAATGCTCGTCCATCGGATATTTTCGCTTCGGCTGAATGCTTCGAAGCCGGAAGGATACCGTAATTCGGGGGTTTCGTCTTTTCGAGTCGAGCCCACCCGCGGCGGCTCGACTAATTATTCATTCATCCGCGACGGTCACTTGGCCTTCGCGTCATACCTCTCAAACACTTTCTGCGTCAGGTCCATGCCGTCCTCGGCATACAACATCCCCGATTCGGAGGCTTCGAGCACCAGACTAAGCTTCATCTCCTTGGCCACCACGGCGATGATTTTCTTGATCTCGGCCAACGATTGGGAGGCGAACTCATTGTCTTTCTTGCCCACGGCCTGCTTGGCCTCGTTCACCAGTTTCTGATAGGCCTCGGCCTTTTCCTGAAATTCCTTCTGCTTGGCCTGCTTCTGGTCGTCCGTCATCAGCAGCATATCCTTCTGGAAGGCCCGCTGAATCGACTGGAGCTTTCCCTCCTCGCTGGTGAGCGCCTTTTCTTTTTCTTTAATCAGCTTGTCCAGTTCCGCCTTGTTCTTCTGGCCGACCTTGCTCTCAACGAGCAGCTTGCGCAGATCGACGTAACCCATCGTTGGGGCTTCCGCGGCGGCGGCGGTGCCATGGAGCAGGGCAATAAAAGAAAACAACAGGGCGAATTTTTTCATGTCTCATTCCTTAAGGATGGCCTAAACGCGCTGCGCGCAATCGCGCGCATCATAAAATGAAATAGACAGGATTAACAGGATTTTTCAGGATTTACAGGATTAAGGATTATTAAGAATTAAGAAATCCTGTTAATCCTGTTTTTAATCCTGTAAATCCTGTCTATTTTTTCTTTTTTTAGGAACTCTAGGCGCAACATCCGGAAGATTCGGCCTAGTCTACCTTCAGGCGCGCGCCGCTTTGCAGGAGTTTTTCGAACTGGTCAACGGGGAGAGGTTTGCTGAAAAAATATCCCTGCATGGCATCGCAGCTGTGTGCGCGCATAAAGTTCAACTGCTCCTGCGTTTCCACGCCCTCGGCCACCACTTTCAGGTCCAGGCTGTGAGCCATGGTAATGATGGTGCTGGCGATGGCGGCATCGTCCGCATCGCCGGGGATGTCGTGCACAAACGACTGGTCGATCTTCAAAACATCGATCGGGAAACGTTTGAGGTAGCTCAGACTGGAATAACCGGTACCGAAATCGTCGATGGATATATGGATATCCATGGCCTTGAGTTCGCGCAGGGTGTTTACCGAGGCTTCCCCGCGTTGCATGACGAGCCCCTCCGTCAGCTCTAGGTCGAGATGCGCGGGACTAAGCCCGGACTCCTGCAGGATATTATAGATAGAGACCGGCAGATCTTTCTGATGAAACTGCCCGGCGGAGAGGTTCACCGCCACATGCAACTGCGAAAAGCCGAGTTTCTGCCAGGCCCGGCACTGCCCGCAGGCCGTGCGCAAAACCCATTCGCCGATGGGAATAATGAGACCGGTCTCCTCCGCGAGCGGGATGAACAGCGCGGGTGGAATCATCCCGCGCGTCGGATGCGTCCAGCGCAGCAACGCCTCCATCCCGAGTATGCGCCCGGTTTTGCAGTCGGCGATGGGCTGATAATGCAGGGACAATTCACCCTGCCCGAGGGCGGAGCGCAGATCGTTTTCGAGCGCTAACCGTTCGGTGGCCTTGGCGGTCATTTCCGCCACATAAAACTGGAAGTTGTTTTTGCCGGTATCCTTGGCGCGGTACATGGCCACGTCGGCGTTGCGCAGTAATTCCAGGGCGCCGCGGTCGTCAAACGGATACAGGCTAATCCCCAGACTGGCCGTGATAAACAGCTCATGCCCGGCAACGGGGAAGGGCTGGCGGAATACGTCGAGGATTTTCTGGGCGACGTGGGTAGCATCGTCCACATGCCCCATGTCGGCGAGCACCAGCGCGAATTCATCGCCGCTCAATCGAGCGACCGTGTCGCCACGGCGCACCGCGCCGCTCAGGCGCACGGCAACTTCTTTCAGCAGGAGATCGCCCTTCCCATGTCCCAGGCTGTCATTAATGTACTTGAAACGATCCAGGTCGAGAAAAACCACGCCGACCAGCCGTTCGTGGACGTCGGCATCGGCCATGGCCTGTTCCAGACGTTCGATAAACTGCACGCGGTTGGGAAGATCGGTCAGGCTGTCGTAATGCGCCAGCTGTTTCAGGCGCCTTTCGGTCTGCTTGCGTTCGGTAATGTCGCGCGTGATGCTCAGCATCCGTGGCACGGCGCCATTGTCACTGGGCATGAGCACGGAATGGGTTTCCATCCATCGATGCGCGCCCTTGAGCCCGATGATTTCGAATTCCATTTCGCCCTTGTTTCCACGCAAGACATTTTCCATGAAGGCACGAAAAGGTTCGCGATATTCCGGCACCAGCAGATTGAATACTGGCTTGCCAATGACCTGCTCGGCACGACTCGCCTCGATCATGGCCAATCCGGCCGCGTTCATTTGCAACAATGTACCGTCGGCGGCCACGGTCTTGACGCATTCCGGTTCGGCATCGATGATGGCGCGCAACTGGTTTTCACTCTGGCGTAGCGCCGTCTCCGCGCGCTTGCGCTGGATCAGCGTCCCCAGCTGCGCGGCAATGCTGGAAACTATGCCGGTGAGATGCTCGTCCTCCTGGCGCGGTTCACGCACAAAAAACTCCAGCACGACGATCGCCTCACCGCCCGCCATCACCGGAATTCCCAAGCCCGCCTTCAAGCCGGCCTGCTGCGCCACATTGGCGCGCGGAAAGTTTCCCTCACGCGTTACATCGGTCATCCAAATGGGTTTTTTCGATGACCAGACCCGGCCAGGGAGACCGGCGTCCGGTGCAAACGTCATCTCCAAACTGGCCTTTCGAAATGACTCCAGACCGGGCGCACGCGTGTGCCACGCCGGCACGCATTCAAGACGACCGCTCTCGCCCTGCATCCAGGCCTGTCCGATCAGCCAGCCGGTGGACTCGCACACCTTGCGCAACACCACTTCGAGAGCGGAATGCAGATCTTCCGCTTCGGTGACCGCGAGCGTCATGGTTTGCAACAGGCGCACCTCCGCTTCCGCGCGCTTGCGCTCGGCGATTTGCGTCTCCAGCGCCACGTTGGCCGAGGTTAATTCGCGCACCCGCTCGCTGCGACGCCGCAAGAAACCGATCATCAGCGCCATGGCCGGCGTTGTCACCGCCCACATCAGCACGCGCACCAAATTTTCACCGGCGTATCGGAACGGCAGGCCCGGAATGGAAAAGTGATAGGCGAAAAATACCCACGCGATGGCCGCGCATATCAGGCCGGAAGGCGTGCCGCCGTAGAAGGAGGAAAAGGCCACGACCAGGAGCAGGATGGCTGGCGGGTTGGGAATTCTGAATCCCGTCAGCGCCAGAATTTCCATGCCGGCAATAGCCAGCACAGCAAGCGAAGGACCGCCCACGCTGCGCCAGCGGTCCAGCTTGGCCAAACGCAAATCCTGTTCAGTTATTGCCATGGGCACACCGGTGACAGCCCCTGTTGTCCGGTTGGTTTGTTGGAATTACCTACAATAATAGGTCAGGCACGGGATCCAGCAAGAAACCGGGTCTTTATTAAAGGCATTTCATGCCCACTGGAAATCAGCCGCGGATGACGGTCCATACCCTCCTGGCATGGGGGGCGAACCCCGCCCCGGCAACGATTAATGCCAACGTCAAGACGACAGGCCAATTACCGCAGCGGACATAAGGCGTAGCGCCCTGCATGGGCTGCACCGACGCCACCAAGGCATGGATCTGAAACTGCGGCGAGCGCGCGATCAGCTCGCCACGATGGTCAATGACCGCGGACGGGCCGGTGTTGGCGGCGCGCAGCATGGGACGGCCGGCCTCGCGCGCGCGCATACGCGCCATCTGGAGGCGCTGATGCGGCGCGAACGAATCGCCGAACCATGAGTCTTCGCTCACATTGACCAGCAGGGTGGCGTGCGGCAGCGCGCGAATGATTTCATTGCCAAAGGCATCTTCATAACAGATGGATACGCCGATCTTCTGTCCGGCGGCAAACAGCGGCGGCTGATCGGGCGCGCCGGCGCTGAAATCCGACATCGGAATTTGCAGATTTCGCATGAGCCAGGAGAACAGCGGCTCCAGCGGCGGAAACTCGCCGAACGGCACGAGATGCCGCTTGCGGTAGATGCCGGGTTGCGGGCTGATGCTCACGACGCTGTTAAAGTAGCGGCCCCTGTCATTATCGCGCTCCACCACGCCAATCAGAAAATCCACGCCCACGGCCCGGCTGTGGCGCCGCAAGCTTTCGAGAAAACCTGAGTCGACCTGATCGAGATAAGCCGGCACGGCGGCCTCCGGCCAGACGATCAAATCCGACTTGGGTGCTTGCGCACTCAGCTCGAAGTAGCGGTCGATGATGGCGTCGCGGCTCTCCGGCCGCCATTTGCTGGCGAGCGGAATGTTGCCCTGAATCAGTGTCACCCGCAGCGGATCGCCCGCCGGTTGTACCCATTCGATTTTTCCCGCGAGCCAGCCACCGGCCCAGATCACCGCGATCGGTAATAGACCTCGACCGAAAAAATGTTTCGGCTCGCGCGCGCCCCAGGCGAGCAGCCCGGCACACACCGCACAGAAGAAACTCACACCGTACACACCCAGCCACGGCGCATAGCCGGCAAGTGGATAGGCGACTTGACTGTAACCGAGATCGAGCCAGGGAAATCCGGTGAGCAACCAGCCACGCAGCCATTCGAACAACACCCACAGCGATGGCAGCACGATGATCCGATGTAACGATCCGTGCTTCGGCAGGAAACGCGCCTGCAGCCATCCCAGCAACGATGGATAAAGCGCCAGCCCGGCAACGAACAGAATTACCGCCAGACCGGCGAGTGGCGCCGGCATGTTGCCGTAGTGATGCATGCTGACGTAGACCCATGACACGCCGAGACCGAACATCCCCAGGCCGTACAAAAACCCACGGAAAGCCGCGCGTCCGGGAGAGGCCCCGGCCCACAGCAGAAACAGCAAGGCAGGAGAGACAACCGCGAGCGGGAATAAATTAAACGGCGAATACGCCAACGGCAACAGCAAGCCGGCGGCCAGTGCCGCCGCGTCAGCCCAGGCTGGCGGCACAGGCGAAGGCTTACGGCTGCGGTTGTGGCCGGTTTTGTTGATCAACCGGAGTCACTTTCAGCAAATAAACGCGCCGGCTGTCGGCGCGCAATATTTCAAATCGTAAACCGTCAATATCGATTTTCTCGCCGCGCCGCGGCACATGCCCGAGCCGGGCCATGACCAGCCCGCCGATGGTCTCGATTTCTTCGTGCGCGAGATGGGTGTTGAGACGAGCATTGAAATCGGCCAGGGCGACCAAAGCCTTGACCACGTATTCGCCGTCGTCGCGCGGCATGATCATGACATCGTCATCGATGTCGTACTCATCGGAAATTTCGCCCACGATCTGTTCCATGACGTCCTCGATGGACAGCAGGCCCGCCACCCCGCCGTACTCGTTCACGACGATGGCCATGTGATTGCGGCTGGTGCGGAACTCGCGCAATAAGACATTCAACCGCTTGCTCTCCGGCACAAAAACGGCCGGGCGCAGCATATCGTGGACATTGAAATGGGCGCGTTTTTTCTTGTCGAGAAAAAGATAGCGCAACAGGTCCTTGGCCAGCAGGATGCCGATAACCCTGTCCTTGTCGCCATCCACCATGGGAAAACGCGAGTGGCCGGATTCAATAACCATCGGCAGGTAGCTCTCCGGGGTACTGCTGGCATCCACCACGTCCATCTGCGAGCGCGGAACCATGATGTCCCGCACCTTCATTTCGGAAACCTGGAGCACGCCCTCGATCATGTCGAGCGAATCGCGGTCGAGCAGATCGCGGTCCGCGGCATCGCGCAACACCTCGATCAGATCCTGGCGCGTACCGGGCTCGCCGAGCAGCGCATGACTCAACCGGTCAAGCAGCGATCGCGGCGCAACCGCAGGTTCGTCGGAGGTTTCCGTCTTGTCTTCGGTTTTTTCGTTCATTGAAGATAAGGGTTGGCGTAACCCAGTTCCTTGAGGATGCGAATCTCCATTTGCTCCATCACCGCGGCATCCCGCCGGTTCCGGTGATCGTAGCCACGCAGGTGCAGTATACCGTGAACCACCATGTGCGCCCAATGCGCGCGGAATATCTTGTTTTGTTGGCGCGCTTCTTGGCGCACCACGGGCGCACAGATGACCAGATCGCCGAGGATTTCACTGCGCGGACCGGGCGGCGCCTCAAAGGGAAACGACAGCACGTTCGTCGGGTGGCACTGGTGACGGAAACGGGCGTTGAGGGCGGCGGATTCCCTGGCGCCGACCACGCGCACGCCGAGCGCCGCCCGCCGGTAACGCAGGCCTTTCAGGGCCGCCTGCGCCCAACGCCGGATCGTGGATTTCGCAGGCAGGTTGGCGCGCATAACGCCATACTGCACGTTCAGTTGCAGTTTCATGGTTTACCGGAAGGCGAGCCTGCGTCGGGTTTCTTTTCATGCGCTTCATACGCCTCGACAATTTTCTGCACCAGCGTATGGCGCACCACATCCTGGGGCGTGAAATGGGTAAAGGTAATGCCTTCGACTTGGCGCAGAATTTCCATCGCCTGTTTCAGGCCTGACAACTGGGTGCGGCGCAGATCGATCTGGGTAATGTCACCGGTAATCACCGCGGTCGTGCCGAAACCGATACGTGTCAGGAACATTTTCATCTGTTCCGCCGTGGTGTTCTGCGCTTCATCGAGAATAATGAAGGATTCGTTGAGCGTGCGGCCACGCATATAAGCCAGCGGCGCCAGTTCAATAATATTTCTTTCCAGGAGTCGGGCCACCTTTTCAAAACCGAGCATCTCGTGCAAGGCGTCGTACAGCGGCCGCAGATAGGGATCGATCTTCTTCTCGAGATCGCCGGGCAAAAATCCCAGGTGCTCGCCGGCCTCGACCACCGGCCGTACCAGCAGAATACGCTGCACGCGATTGGTCTCGAGCGCCTCGACGGCGCAGGCCACGGCTAAATAGGTCTTGCCGGTGCCGGCGGGTCCGATACCGAAATTGATGTCGTGGGTCAGTATATGGCGAATATATTCACGCTGGCGCGGGCCGCGTCCGCGGACAATGCGCTTGGGGGTACGCAGCGTCGTTTCGCGATCGTCACTTTCCTCCGGCCCCCGCAAGGCGAACTTCTGCAGCGCCACATGCACCCCGGCCAGCGTCAAGGCCTCGTGGCTCACCGTCGCGTCATACAGATCCTTCAACAGCTGCGCGGCGGCGTGGTTTTCCTCCGGGAGACCGGTGATGCGGAAAACATTGCCGCGGTTGGCGATCTCAACGCCCAGATATTCCTCGATCTGCTTGATGTGTTCGTCGTGGCTCCCGCACAGACTGGCGAGCCGGCGGTTATCAGCGGGGGTAAGACTGAATTCGATGTGCTTGGGTTTCGGTTTCAAACGCGTGGCGCGATCCTGGAAAGAAATTATTAAAAGTTAATTTAACAGGATTAACAGGATTTTTCAGGATTCACAGGATTAATTTGCAAAGATTTTTTGGTTTAATCTTGTTAATCCTGAAAAATCCTGTAAATCCTGTGAATTAAATAGTAAAAAGCTTTAGCCCAAATCAAGCGCGGCGCACCAGCGGCGCGGTCCACAGCCTGCCGCGCAGGGAATTCGTCATCGCCTCGGTGATTTCCACGTCCACGAAACGGCCGACCATGGCGGCATCCGCGCAGTCAAAATTTACCACACGATTGTTCTCGGTGCGCCCGCACATTTGCTGCGGCGACTTGCGCGCCGGGCCTTCAACCAGAATACGTTGCGTCGTGCCGACCATGCGTCGGCTGATGGCGGCGGCCATTTCAAGATTCCGACCTTGCAGGCGGTAAAGCCGTGCCTCCCTGACTTCACGCGGCGTATCATCGGTCAGTTCCGCCGCCGGCGTACCGGGACGCGGGCTGTAGAGGAAACTGAACGAGGTATCGAACCCGAGATCCTCCATGAGATTCAGGCTAGCGGCAAAATCCGTTTCAGTCTCGCCCGGAAAACCGACGATGAAATCGGTCGTCACGCTGATGTCCGGCCGCACTCGGCGCAGCTGGCGAATCCTGGATTTGTATTCGAGCACGGTATGGCCACGCTTCATGAGCGCGAGAATGCGATCGCTGCCGCTTTGCACCGGCAGGTGCAGATGGTCGGCCAGCTGCGGCACGCCGGCGTAGGCGGAGATAAGCCGATCGTTGAATACCTGGGGATGCGAGGTGGTGAAGCGGATGCGACCGATGCCGTCGATCTCGGCGATATAACGGATGAGCAGCGCCAGATCGGCGAACTCCCCGCTGTGCATCGCTCCGTGGTAGGCGTTGACGTTCTGACCGAGCAGGATCACTTCACGCACGCCGCCTTCGGCGAGGTGCACAACTTCCGCAAGCACATCGTCGAATGGCCGGCTGAATTCCTCACCGCGCGTGTAGGGCACGACACAGAAGCTGCAATACTTGCTACATCCTTCCATGATCGAAACACTGGCGCGCACGCCGGCCACGCGTGGCTCGGGCAGACGGTCGAATTTCTCGATCTCGGGAAACGATACATCCACGGCCGGACGGTGGTGGGTTAGCACGCCGTCCAGCATTTCGGGAAGGCGATGCAAGGTTTGCGGGCCGAATACCAGGTCCACGTAGGGGGCCCGCCGAATAATGGCCGCCCCTTCCTGGCTGGCGACACAACCGCCGACACCAATAATAAGGTCTGGCCGGGTTGCCTTCAGCTCGCGCCATCGGCCAAGCTGTGAAAACACCTTGTCCTGCGCCTTCTCACGGATGGAACAGGTGTTGAGCAGGAGCACGTCGGCCTCGGCCGGGTCGTCAGTGGTTTCCAGGCCGTGGCTGGCCGCGAGCACGTCCGCCATGCGTGCCGAGTCGTACTCGTTCATCTGACAACCGAATGTCTTAATATGTAGCTTGCGGGGCATGCTCGGGATTGGCCTCGGGGATGGATATTAATCTACCGTCGGCGGGGGGAAATTGCCAGCCAAGAAATAAAAAACGCGGGTGGTATCAACCACCCGCGTTCCGGAGGACCTTCGATAATCGCTAGGACTTGGCTTTTTCGCTGATCTGCGACAGGATCGCCACCAACAGCGCCGCCGTGCACAGCGTGAAGATATAGAAGATATTTTCCAGGAGTTGCGAATACGTCGACGCCAGGTAGGTGATTATCGACGGGGTACCTATCCAAAAACTGAGCTTTAACATGACATTCCTCCTCAGGAAATACTGTCTGCGGGAGGGGCTTCGGCCCGTCATTCCCTTCTACCCACAGATTGTCCCTTGGATTGAGTCTTGGTCAGGAGTGCCTGAACCACAAGCCGGTACCGACATATGGCGCTGCGACGGGGATGATCGGTACATGCTTGCGAGTCCAGTACCTTAGAACGGGTGCCGCGTCAGAGTGCGATTTCTGTTTCTCAACAGGCAAAGCGGGAATCTCTCCCAATTCTATGGCGCCGTGGTAAAGCTCCATACCCAGTTGTTTACCAGGGCATTGCCTGCCATATCCTTGGCTCCGGTGGTGAGCGTGGCGGTATAAGTGGTGCCGGGCACCAGATTCCTCACGGGTAGGGGATGGGGACCCACAGGTGTGGAGAAATGGACGTGTCGTGTAAAGGTCGCGGTGTTGTTGCTCGCGTCAAAGGCCACTGTTCCTATCATGGGAGTGGTGCCAGGCCCGGTCACCAAAAAGTTTGCTGTGGTAATTGTTGCCGGGTCCATTGGCTCACTGAAGGTGACGTTGATTGCTCTGTCGATTGCGACGTTTGACTCGGTATCAGCAGGGCTTGTGGAATTGACGACCGGAGCGGTGACATCCAGGTTGGCACCCGTGGTAAAATCCCATGTCACATTCGCCTGCGATGCATTACCTGCCAGGTCCGTAACACCAGTAGTGATCCTCGCGGTATACACCGTATTCGATGTAAAGTTTTGCGCGGGTGTAAAGATCGCCGTTCCACCAAGATAGGTCACCGTACCTGAAACCGGCGTGACGTTAGGGCCTGTCACCGTAAAGTTTGCCGGTTTCATCGTCGACGAATCCATTCCCTCGCTGAAGCTGGCCGTGATCTTACGGTTGATCGCCACAACCGTGGCAAAGTTAATGGGGATGGTGGAAGTCACGGTGGGCGCAGTGTTATCTGGCGTTCCACCCGTTACAAAATCCCACGCAAAGTCTGTCATAAGGGGTCTGTTTCCCAGATCCTTAATACCGGTGACGATCGTTGCAATATACGTGAAATTAGGCGCAAGGTCGGTGGTGGGCGTGAACACGGCAATGTTATTGGTGGGGTCGAAGGCTACTGTTCCTGGAATGGAATTAGCTCCGTCGGTCAGCCTGAAATTTTTTGTATTAATGTCCGCGGGATCCATTGCCTCACTGAAAGTAGCCGTGAGTCGGGTATTGGTCGCTATTCCTGTCGTGCCTTCACCCGGGCTCATGGCAGTCACACTAGGATCGGTGCTATCGGGCGGACTTGAACTTCCTCCGTTTGCTCCACTTCCGCTACCTGTGCCCCCGCCCCCGCTGCCCCCGCCGCTGCCCCCGCCGCCGCCACCCCCGCATCCGGCCACGAAAATGAGCAGCATGAATGCCGCCAACGACAGCTTATTAAATATCTTGGAATAATCTTTGTAGACGCTCATTGGCGTTCACTCCTTAAAAAAATGTTCATACCTGTACCCTGCGTGTACACAAAGATCTCCGCGCAGACCTACGCGACGACAATGGCAAGCGCTCATGTTCCGACTTCAAATTGAATCCTCTGGGTTGAGGGTCATCCATCGTTGCGAGAATTATTCCCCATCGCCGCGCAATCCTCTGTACGATATCGTACATACGGCGATAAATTTTCCCTCAAATCCGCGCCGATCGCTGCTATACCGATCTCTACCATACCGCTCACAAAAAAAGACCGTCTCGCGACGGCCTGCTTGTCCTGCTTTCACAACCAATGCTTCATGGCTTAACTGGGGCACGGTAACAGTTTGCAAACGCACCCACCTTTCCAGGCCTTGCGCCATTGCGCTCTCATGACGCCCCGCACGATCAGGACAACCGTTACGCATGCGGGCGCGCGTCGAGGCCCGGGGACGTGTCAACGCTCAGGGCTGTGTAACCGCATTCTGATCAAGAGTGACCGCCGTCTGCGCCAACAGTCTGCCGTTCGTCGATGCGCCGGTATTCAGCGTGATCGCTGTTTGAACCAGCGCTATTCCCTCAAAGTGCGCGGTCGTTCCAATGGCCACGCCGGCACCACCGGCGACCTGCCAGAAGATGTTCTTAGGCAACGCACCGCCTGCCAGGATCACATTTTTAGCGGCGGCCATGGTGAGGTCTCCCGCTATCTGGAATATCCAGACATCGTTTGGGCCTCCCGAGAGAGTTACATCCGATAATATTGAAACCCCGGTGCCCCATTTGTAGAGACCGGGAACGAGAGTTAATCCACCAATCTCTCCGGCGCCCAGTTCAGTAAAATCAGGTAACGTTCGCCCGGCGGCGTCGGTGTACGCGGTTTCCATGTCGCTTACCGCCGTGGTCATGACAGTGGGAGTAGGCGGCATATGGTCGGCAGCGTATATCTTTCCGGTCACTTGAGTGGATGTCGAGAATCTATTCATGGCATCCATTGTTTCTGAAAATCCCGTGATAGCGGTCTGGGCGATGGGACTCACTCCGATATCGCCGGTCACTACGGAGTTTGGAACGGTCGAGATTCCTGATTTTGCCAGAATCGCGAAATTGCCGGCTGTTCCCAGGTTTACCGGCGGGGGGCCGAAGGACGGGACGGCATTGGTCGTAAAGCTCCATACAACGGCATTGGCCATTGCCATGCCACCGGCGTTCTTAGCCGCCGTGGTAACCGTGGCGGTATAGCTGGTATTCGGGGTGAGAGCGGCCGCTGCTGGCGTAAAGGTTGCGATCGTGTTGGCGGCATTCATGGCGACGGTACCGGGCACGTCGTTTCCGGTTGTTGTCTCCTTGAGCGTGAACGTAGGCAGCGTTCCGGCCGGGGACGAGTTGATCGTTGCCGGATCCATCGGCTGACTGAAGATGGCGGTCACTAACGTGCCGGTCGTAGCGTTACGGCCGGTCGGTACATCCGTGGCGTTGTTACTTGGGCTCGAGGAGCCCACCGTGGGATCGGTGGCTGAGACGCCTGGAGTGCTGTCACCTCCACTATCTCCGCATCCGGCCACTAAAGCGGCCAGCAGTAATGCCATAAACCACATCAGTGGTTTGAAAAGGTTTCCGAATATGTTCATGCGCTTCTCCTGCTCGTTCGATACCGAAATTGGCATCGATGTAATTGGATGGGTGGACTCTCAGTGCTTTGACAAAAATTGGGTCAACGGGCTGTGAAGCCATCCATCGTTAAACCTCTTATCCTCCTTTCGCCCTCGGTGCACCGTGCGCTGGCAGACACATGGCAGATTACTTTTGTTAAGTGCGGAGTTCCTGCGGGGTTTTCGAGTTATTTTATTTGGAGGGCGCTAAAAAAAAGGGCTCCGTGAGGGAGCCCGTTGCGCCTTGGGAGCCGTTTTGTCTACGGCGCCAAAGCAAAGTTCTGTGTTGCCGTTACTAGAATAAATTTTCTGAATTTATTGAAACTTAAGGGGACAACGTATGGCGCAGAAACATTGCCACATCCGAATTTTTTCAGAACCGATTCATTTCCACTCATGGCAGATCCTCCACCGCTTAGACTTCAAACCATCTTGTGAAGAAGTTCGTTACCCTGTTCGTCGTAACGATCTCCGCCCAGCTTTTTACGCCTAGCGACAGCCACCAAACCAATCAAACCGGAACCGAACAGCCACACGGCGGCGGGAATGGGCACAGGTGCGGTAGACATGGAGCCGGTGAAATAGGCGCTGGTCAGGCAGTCCTTGCCGCTACACAGGCTGCGCCTCTCGTCACCGATGTTGCACCATTCGAATCCCGCCACGTGCGCCGCGAAAAGCGGGTCGAAGTTACCGAGACTTACACCCGAAATCTTGAAGCTCAGTTCATCTGTACGCGCCCAGCCCTTGCCTTGCAACCGGAAGTCGAAGCGGCCGAAGCCATCCATGCGCTTGTTGTGTTTGACCTTCCAACCGTCGGGCAGATCGGTGATCTCTTCGAAGACGCCATTGCTCAGACCGAAGCCGAATTTCTGAATGCCGAAGCGATCGCCCGCGATGCTGTTGAGCGGATCGAGCGTCTTGACGAGAATATTCACGCCACCGGTATCGTTATCCATCAAGGATACCGACAGGTAGTTAACGCCGTCGGGAAATTTATTGGACTGATCCAGGAAAAATGAAACGCTCGCGGCGCGCGCGGGCACCGCGGCAAGGATCAGCACGCTGACAAAAAAGCCATATTGCAAGAAACGCCCTGCAGTCCTCATGTAGTGATTCATAAATCTCCTCCAACAAAAAATACGTCGCCTCGTCGCTCGGCGGGTTACGCCGCTTCGCGGCTAACCCGCCCCCTACGAGAACTGCTTTACGCTTTCTTACGCCGCGCCACGCCTACGAGCCCCAGCAGACCGGAGCCGAACAGCCACAGCGCCGCGGGCACGGGAACAGGGGCGGACGGAAGGAAGGTGGGAGTGCCCCCACCTTCTGAGACCGTAAGACCGCCGCTGAAACCGTTGCTGCCCTCGCCCCCGGTATCCGCGCCGCAGCCGATGCCGATGGTGTTCGTATGCATGGTCACTGCAGCAACACTCGCCAAGGCTCTACCGCAACCAATGGTTGCGCCGGTGTTCAAGGTGATGCTCTGGTCCGCGAGAATATTTCCTTGGAAGGAAGTGCTTGTGCCAAGGGTCGCGGAGCTGCGGACATCCCAAAACACGCCGGCACCTGAACCGGTATTGATCACATTCACGACCGAGCCAGTCGAGGTGATCAGGTCGCTGTCCATCAGGAACACCCAGGCCGCATTGGCGTTGCCCCCGCCGTCGAGAGTGAGCGCCCCCGACAAATTGGTAGTTCCCGAAGGAACTGTATAGACGCCCGGAGAGAGGGTCCCGGCAAGGGTCAGGTCCGCCGCCAATAGGGTACCGGTCCCCATGAGTCCCAGGCTCGTGATGGCATTGGTGAGTGCGCCTTGAGCCGACTGCGCGACCGTAGTGGTTGCGTGTACCAGTCCTCCAGTCACCTGCAGGTCCGAGACCGCCACACCGGGTGAGGAGGTAAAGCCAGAGATCGCAGTACCTGCCCAGACACCGACATTTCCGACGACGGTGCTCGTGGGAATATTGGTCACCTCCGAACCCGCCAGGACCGCAAAGCTATCCGCCATACCTAGTATCGATGCGGCCCCTGCTTGGGAGGAACCGTACAGTGTGCCGAGCACGGCTAATGTCAGCATCGACAACCTTTTTATATTCATCGCATGTACTCCTGTTTTTATATTCATCGTATGTACTCCAGTTGTTATACTGTTGTTATAACTTTCGTTACGCTTCATAAAATTCGGGATGCATCTTTCCGAACATGGCCCCGGTGTCAGGATATTAGACCCTCGTACTGCCCGCCCCTCAGGGGGGCAGGAACGTTAACGGTGGTATTCAAGTATTAAAACGGCGGAAACCAAATGACAAGGCCTCCACCGTCCAGTCGTATCAACGCTCAGGGTTGTGTGACCGTAGTCGCATTAAGATTGACCGCAGTCTGCGCCAACAGCCTGCCGTTGATCGATGTGAGATTCCCAAACGTAATCGATGTCTTACCCAATATAATTCCCTCAAAGTGAGTGTTCGCTCCAATGGTCACAGCACCGGAGACCTGCCAGAAGATGTTCTTGGCCAGTGCACCACCGCTTAGGATAACGCTCTTGGCAGCGTCCATGTCGAGAGTTCCCGCTATCTGGAAGACCCAGACATCTGTTGCGCTGCCATTGAGAGTGAGATCCGTTGGTATGGTCACAGCGCTCCCCCAGGTGTAGACGCCAGGGGCAAGGGTTTGACCGGCGACAGTTCCGCTTCCGAGATTCAAGAACGGACCAACTCCTGCTGTTTTCGCGGCGGCGGCGTCGTACGCGGCTTCCATGCTGAGTACGGCCGTACCGAGATTAGTAGGAGCAGGAGGCGCATAGTCAACGGCGTACAGCTTGGAAGGTGCAACCACTTGAGCGGATGTCGAATAGGTATCCGAGGCGTCAGGTGCAGCTGTTTCTGACCATCCCGTTAAGAAACCCCTGGCGGCTGGACTCAACCCAACATTCCCCGTCACTACGGAGCTTGGAATGGTATCGACGCCTGTTTTTGCCAGAATCGCATAACCGCCAGCCGCCCCAAGATCTCCGGCCGCTCCAAGAGACACGCAGTCCGCTCCCACGCAGACTCCTCCCGTTGAGCTTGAGCTTGAGCTTGAGCTTGAGTTCCCTCCATCATTATTATCATCTCCGCATCCAGCTACTAAAGCGGCTAACGCTAACACCAGCAACCACTTCTGTGGTCTAGCAAAATTTTCGAATTTGTTCATGTGCATCTCCTGTAATTTCGATACCGAAATAGGCGTCGATGTAATCGGATGGGTGGACTCTCAGTGCTTTGACAAAAATTGTGTCGCCGGGCTATGAGGCCATCCATTAAAGCTTTTGTACTCCTTTCACCCTCGGTGCACTGTGCGCTGGCATACATATGACAACCAACTCTGGGCCGTGAACCAAGTCAAATAACCGGCGGGATTGATACCTCCCGCCTTAAAAGTATTGCTCGGCGCCAGATTGCTATCCGCCAGCCAAGTGATATTGAGATCCGTATCGAACGACAGCTTGGCCGCCCTGGCGCGATACCAGCGCAGCGTTAACGCTCGTAACCAAACCCAGCGAAAATACTCCCGCGCATTGTGCGCTGGTGCATATGTGCTGGAACTTCTCCTCGCAAAAAAAACCCTGCATCGCAGGGCATAAGAGGAGGTTATTGTCTCAGGCTATTGGGTGGTACGCGTGCTCGACACCTCTATCTCAACGCGGCGGTTCTCGGCGCGGCCTTGCGCGGTCGCGTTATCGGCGGACGATTGGCTCTCACCCACGCCTGCGGTTTTGATGTCGTTGCTGTCAATACCCTTGCCGATCAAGTAGGCCTTGACCGCTTCGGCGCGGCGCAGCGATAGATCGATGTTGTAGTCCGTGCCGCCGGTGCTGTCGGTATGGCCTGTGGAGACGATGAGCCCGAGTTCAGCCCCCGCCAGATTAAGCTTGCGGACCACCTCGTCCAGCTCTTCCTTGCCTTTCGGCTTGATTTCGGACTTGTCGAAG
Source organism: Sulfuricaulis sp. (assembly GCA_030650525.1). Lineage (GTDB taxonomy): Bacteria > Pseudomonadota > Gammaproteobacteria > Acidiferrobacterales > Sulfurifustaceae > Sulfuricaulis. The sequence continues at coordinate 27,763 of JAUSDQ010000176.1, read as the reverse complement.
TCGAACAGCGCATCGGCATCCATCGTGACCTTCTCGGTCACGGGCATGGGTGCGGGTGCGGCACGGGTCTCCGGCGCCGGATCGGCAGGAGCAACCGCTGCCGTCTTAGGCATCAGATCAGGGTCGCATTCGGCCGTGGCAAGCGCAGGCGTCCATGTACCGGTGCGCACACATGTGCCGGTCCCGCTCCTAACCAAGTTACCATCTGATCCTCTCCAATATCCGTTTTGGGCATTGGCATTCATGGCCATGGCACCCAACAGAAGCGCCGTACTCAGCGGCAGACCCCATAGTCTTGTAGATGAATTTTTCATACGCTTACCTCTCTCAAACTCAAAGTTGGTGCGGTGCTGTAAATCCAAGCGCCCGCTTTAATCACTTGATTCCGAAAAATCACGTGACACGTTTTGTTACACATAATTTTGGCGTATTAAACACCTGCCTTACTTTTTGACGCTCATTTTATTTTCGACACTCGTGACGCCGTCGATAGCGCGCGCGATTTCAATGGCGCGGTCCATCTGCGCTTGATTCTCGACAAAACCACTGAGCTGCACGGTGCCTTTGTGCGTCTCGACCTGCGGATCTAATCCCTTCACCAGCGGGTCCGCGAGGAGCCCCGATTTAACTTTCGTGGTAATGATGCTGTCGTCGATCGTCGTCCCCACGCTCGTGTTCGGCGCTGAACCGGCCGTCGTTTCCCGACGATTGTCGCAGCCGACGACAAAAACTGCCGTGGCGCTCACGAGCCAGGCGCTTAGCAAAATCAGTTTATGGTTAACTTTCATATTGGTATACTCCCGAGCGCTGAATCAGTACAGCTAAACTATTCGCAGCCATCCACGAACGTCGCCATTATCCCTAATCCTCTCTGGTGGTCTGTACGGCTTCGCACATACAGCGATAAATTTTCAATCTAAGCTATCCAAAGAAATAATCGCTTAGGATATTCGCTGGCGAGTTTTTTCAAAAAAGAGATTTCCCCGCAGACGGCGGTGAAGGTTAGCAGCGGCATAAAAAAACCTAGCGCCCCTGGCGGTTCCAACGATTTTGGTACCCATAGTGGTTTTCAATACCTGTGTGGCCAATGCTCCAGGAGTAAGCATGACCTGTAACCTTCTCGCATCACCGATCGCCATGCATGTGCTCGCCGCGAGCAGCACATTCTTCAGCGTCTGTCTAGGCAAGCCTCATCACGCGCAAAATACGCTTACGCGGGGTGAGTGCTACATATGCCGCACCCACTTCCCCGCGCGTCAACAATGACCACCCCCCTTCTTGAAGTTGACGCTGAATCTAAGAGCAGGGCTGAGACCACCGCTTCAGATATAAAGATAACAGCAACCAAGGGAAACCTGTTCCGTGGCTCGCGCAGGAACGTAGCGATCAATGTATTGGTGGTGCTGGCACTCATTGCGGCGCTGTATCTTGGACGCGCCTTCTTTGTGCCGTTGCTGATTGGCATCCTCGCCAGCTACATGTTGCGCCCGGTGGTGGACTGGCTGAAGGCACTTTACGTACCGCGGCCTGTGGCGGCGGCGTTGGTACTCGTCGTGCTCGTCGGCAGCTTGTCCTGGATCGCCTTGTCGTTGCGCGACGAAGCCACAATAATGATCGAGAGTCTTCCCGAGGCTGCCCTCAAGCTGCGGCAAAAATTGAGCGCCGCTCGCGCCGGCAGCCCGACGGCGCTGCAAAATATGCAACAAGCCGCCAACGAGCTGCAAGGGGCTGCCACCGATGCGGGCTTGAAGCCGGGAACGCGCGTGGTCGTGGCTCGCGAGCCCGAGACTACCGCCTGGCTGCGCGATTACGCGCTCGCGCAGTCAGCGATGCTGATTTCGGTCGCTGCTCAAGCACCGATCGTGTTGCTGCTCACCTATTTCCTGCTCGCCTCGGGCAAGCACTTCCGGCGCAAGCTGGTGCAGTTCGTCGGGCCGTCGCACCAGAAGGAGACCGTGAACATCCTCGAGGAAATCACCGTACAGATTCAGCGTTACTTGCTCGTTACGCTCGTGTCGAACATCTTGATTGGCGTCTGTACCTGGCTCGCGTTCCGAGCGCTGGGAATGGAGCAGGCCGGCGTATGGGGCTTTGCCGCCGGCGTGCTGCACTTTATGCCTTACCTGGGCCCGGCGTTGATCACGCTCGCCAGCGGCGTGGCCGCTTTTATGCAATTCGGTTCGCCGCTCAATGCACTCGCCGTCGCGGGTGCGTCGCTTCTGGTGGCGGGCGCGATCGGGATGGTGTTCATGACCTGGCTGCAGAGCCACTTCGCGCACATGAGCGCCGCGGTGCTGTTTATCGCCTTGCTGTTCTTCGGCTGGATGTGGGGTGTATGGGGCCTGCTGCTCAGTGCACCGCTGGTCACCATCGCCAAGGTGATTTGCGATCGCGTCGAATCGCTCAAACCGGTGGGCGAACTGCTGGGGCGCTGATTCTGACGGCGAAACAAGCGAATGTCTGCATGCGGCGCGCTCGACGATCGGCGCTACGGAAAAGTAAATCCTCAACGCTCTCAGCTTGCCTAACCACCCCTAGCTCTCAAAAAATTCATCTTGTGTTCGTTATCGCACTGAAGCGTAGCGCCTATTCGGTTTAGATGTTAACAACTTTTCGCTCCCTTTTTGAAAGGCGCATTTCGTACGCCACCGTACATACAACGTTAAAATTTAATTATAAGGTCCATAACTCATCCACCATAAACTCTTTAAAGGAAAAAATTTATGAAACAATTCACTATCACAGCAATTGCCGTTGCCGTCGGTCTTACGTTCAGTGCCGGCGCGATGGCACAAACCATGTCAAAGAACGATTACAAGGCCGGTAAGGACAGCATTACGGCCGAGTACAAGTCCGACAAGGCCGTCTGCGAATCGTTGTCCGGTAATGCCAACGACGTATGCGAGGCCGAGGCCAAGGGCAAAGAAAAGGTCGCGAAGGCCGATCTCGAAGCCCGCAACAAGAATACCAACAAGGCCCGCTACGAAGCACTCATCGCCAAAGCGGAAGCTGATTACTCAGTTGCCAAGGAAAAATGCGATGACCAGGCCGGCAACTCCAAGGACGTCTGCCAGAAAGAAGCAAAGGCCGCGGAGATTGCCGCCAAGGCCGACGCCAAATCGCAGATGAAGATCTCCAAGGCGAACAATAAAGCCAACGAGGAATCCGCCGAAGTGCGCAAAGAGGCAAAGGATGAATCCGCCGACGCGCGTCAGGATGCCTCCACGGATAAACGCGACGCCAACTACGCGGTGGCGAAGGAAAAGTGCGATGCCCTCGCAGGCGGCGCCAAGGACAGCTGCGTGAACGAAGCGAAGGTGCATTACGGCAAGCGGTAAACACCTTTTAATTGCGGAAGGCGTCGGGCAGTTTACCTGACGCCTGCCGGAGTGTGTGACGAGCAACCCGCCTCCGGAACTCTGCAGAACAGTGGGATCGGTGGCATGCCTCCGCATTGGGACAGCCCCGCTATAGGAGAATTTTCCTGTGAACCTGATGTTTGACGAAAAGAGGCATTCCAAATGAAAGCGATTCATATATTTTCAGTCAGTGCAATTGCCGCCACGTTAATGCTCGGCGGCTGTAGCGGCATGACGCCACAACAGAATGACACCGCGATCGGCGCCGCCGTCGGGGGCGCCGCGGGTCACGTTCTCACGGGTGGTAGTGCCGCCGGAACCATCGGCGGTGCCGCGGTTGGGGGCGTCGTGGGACACGAAACCAGTAAATCCAAGAAGTAACGGCTGAGCGAGAAAGACCCCATCAGGTGCGGTCTCTCGCATCTACCGAGAAGACCACCCCGTGGCTCCAGCTCAGTTAGCAACCCAGCCGCTACATCTCTTCGTGCGGGGTAGCATTCAGAGCGGAACCCACAGCAGCGCTGCAACCGGTCAAACCAAGGAAAACAGACAAGGAGAAACACATGCAACCGTCTTCAGTGAAAAATGTATCGAACAAGCCGTCGTCGCTATCCGACATTCAGACCCTGCGTAAACGTGCGCGTCAGCACATCGAGGGAGGCGCCGTTACTTCTGGCTATGCGGCCGACCGCGAGACCGTCCTTAAGCTGTTGAACGAAGCGCTCGCGACCGAGATCGTGTGCGTGCTGCGCTACAAACGCCACTACTTCATGGCCACCGGCATCCACGCCGAGCCCGTGGCGGCTGAGTTTCTCGAACATGCCAACGAAGAACTGCAGCACGCCGACCGCATCGCCGAGCGCATTGTGCAACTACGCGGCGAACCGAATTTCTCTCCCGACGGCCTGTCGCTGCGTAGCCACGCCGAATACGTCGAGGGCGATTCGCTCAAGGAGATGATCAAGGAAGACCTCGTCGCCGAACGCGTCGCCATCGAAAGCTATCGCGAGATGGTCGCCTATATCGCTGAAAAGGATCCAACCACGCGCCGTATGCTCGAAGAAATTCTCGCCAGCGAGGAGGAGCATGCCGACGATCTGGTGTCATTGCTCGCAGGATTAAAAGACTAAAGCCTCTGGCATTCTGGGGCCGCAAATCCAGAATTGATTTTATGCTTCGTTCCCGGAATTTTTTACGCCTTAACCAGCAGCCAGGAGTGACTAATCGTGATAAGCCAAACTGAGAATTCACTTACGTACCCATTTTCTCTAGCGCCACTGGCTTTTGCTTACGACGCGCTTGAGCCCTGTATCGACGCGGCGACTATGCAGATCCATCATGAAAAGCATCACCAGGCATATATCACCAACCTGAATGCCGCACTTAAGCCTTATCCCGAACTGCATGATTTCAGCATTGAAGAACTGCTGCGGCGATGCCATGAGCTGCCCGTCACGATCAGGCAGACGGTACATGACCAGGGCGGGGGTCACCTCCACCATCGGTATTTTTGGGAAACCCTAAAACCCGGTGCCGCAGGTGTTAAACCCAACGGCACGTTGGCCCAGGCGATCGCGCGCGACTTCGGCTCCTTCGATTTGTTTAAAAAAAAATTCGTCGAAGCCGGCGTCAAGCATTTCAGCTCTGGCTGGGTGTTCTTGGCGGTGGACACGGACGGGAAGCTGGAAGTATTTTCGCGTCCCGGCCATGACAATGTTCTGCTGGAAAAAAAGACCACCCTCCTCATCAACGATCTGTGGGAACACGCCTATTACCTAAAATATCAGAGCGACCGCGCGGACTATCTCAATGCATTTTGGAATGTCATTAACTGGGAGTATGTAAATCAACGGCTTGAAAACCTGTACGCCACCGAAGAGCAGCCTCCGTTGGTAGCCTGAAGAATATAAAAATATGTACGCTATCGCACTGAATACCTTAGCGGGGAGGAACATAATCGGGGTAACGATGGATAACCCTCCGAACCGCTCTACAAGCAGGGTTCTCCCAAGTTCAACACGGTGCGCAAAATTTCACTCCGTGAACGCCTGACTCAGGTCGTGCTGACATTGTTATAGCATCGGTCTGGGCAGATAAGCCTAAAGGAGAATTAACATGTTATACACGCTCGCTGTAGTTTTGGTCGTCTTGTGGCTTCTGGGGCTCGTCTCCTCCTACACCATGGGTGGCTTTATTCACATTCTGCTGGTGATCGCCATCGTGGTGGTCTTGCTTAGCGTCATCAGCGGAAGAAGAGTCCTGTGACCCTTTCGTGTGACCGAGCTTGAATATTTTTTTAAGTAGCAGGGGATGACGGGCCACTGGACCCTGCCTGCGGGCTTTGCCCTGAGAAGGAGAAGTGTCATGTTGAAGCTGAGTATTTTGATCGGCATACCGTCGGCAATCACGTACCTGGCGTCGAATAGTTCTCAGCAAATGGATAGTATTTTATATATTTTCGTGCTGTCCGCAGCGGCGCTATTGGTGGCGATTCTGTCGCAGATCGGCGAAAAATCCAGGCTGTAACGATTTTTATTAAAAGGAAACTTCCGATGGACAAAACAATCTCGCTCGCCATTCTTGCCGGAGGTATCCTGTTGGTGATCTTCGGTATCAATGCCTCGAATTCAGTCAGCTCCGATATTTCCCGGGTTTTCACCGACGCGCCTACCGACAAGGCAATATGGATGCTGGTCGGCGGTGTTGTCGTGACGATTCTCGGGCTGGCGGGACTGCTGCGTGGCTCAAAAAGTTGAGGGGCTCAGGCCTGATTTTTCATCTGCACCGGCTGCCACTAATAATAAGCAGTAGCCAAGGGACGAGTCTGTCATGAAGACTCCGCGCGCAATTCTCAAGGCCTTGGCCGGTAAGGCGCCGGGCGGAAACAGATCTTCGCATGGCAGCGAGTTCAGAATGGTGTTCCTTGGCGCTGCCCTCACACTGGCGCTCATCACACCCAGTGTTGGCCTTGCCGAGGAACCCGGGGCGAACAACAGCGAGTTCGTCCCAGCCACGCTTGACCTTGGCTTGCCACTGCCGCTCGATCAGCCTGACCGATATTTACTTGCGCAAAATTCCACCGGCACCACGCAAATTCCGCCCAAGCCCTCTTCCAAGGAGCCACCCGCCAAGCCAAAAAAGCCGCTTCGATTCGAGGAAACGGAGGCCGGCAAGAGCTATCTCCTCCCGGCTTGGGAAATCGTCGGGTTCAACGTCCTGATCAATCGCCTCAACTACTACACCATTGACAAACAGGTGTACGGCACCACCTATCACACGGTCCGGGAAAATTTGAGCAGCAAGTGGGTTGTCGACACCGATCCATTCGCCGTGAACCAGTTCATGCATCCGTATCAGGGATCCGTCTACTTCGGGCTCGCGCGATCGACCGGCCTCGGCTACTGGGAATCCCTGGGGTATACCTTCGGCGGCAGCTTGCTCTGGGAGATAGCGGGCGAATCGGGCCTGCCCTCCATCAACGACTTGGTCACCACCGGCTTCGGCGGGACTTTCCTCGGCGAACCGCTGTTCCGGATGGCGAGCATGTTGCTCGAGGGTGGCGGCGAAACGCCCGGGTTCTGGCGCGAGGTGGGCGCAGCGGCGATCGCCCCGTCTCTCGGCTTCACCCGGCTCGCCTTCGGTGACCGGTTCCGCTCGGTGTTTGACAGCCACGATCCGGCTGTCTATACCTACGTGCGTTTCGGCTGGAACAAGGTCGATAACGCATTCGACGCGGCCGCGTCGCAACAGGTAAAACGCGATGCCGCGACCGCGGACTTTCACATGGCCTACGGGCTCCCCGGCAAGGCCGGCTACACCTATAAGCGTCCATTCGACTACTTCGATTTCCAATTCACCGCCACTACCGCCGATATGTTCGAGAACATCATGAGCCGCGGGCTACTTGTTGGAAAGGAGTATGAAGTGGGAGATACCTATCGCGGCGTGTGGGGCCTCTATGGGAGCTACGATTACATATCACCACAAATATTTCGCGTCTCGAGCACGGCTGTTTCTCTCGGAACGACCGGCCAGTGGTGGCTCTCGAAAACGATGGCACTTCAGGGCACTGCCCTCGGTGGCCTGGGCTACGGTGCAGCCGGGACCATCATCCGCACAGGTGAACGCGACTACCACTACGGCGCCACGCCGCAGGCACTTCTGGCACTGCGTATGTTGTTCGGCCAGGCAGCCAATCTCGACTTAACGGCGCGCTCATACTATGTCAGCAGTGTCGCCTCCACCGAGGATCGCGGATCGGAGCGTATTTTCCGCGGGGATGCGGCGTTTACCGTGCGCGTTCACGGCCCCCACGCCGTCACGCTCAACTACAACACGTCCCAACGAAAAGCGCACTATCCCGACATCAATGATACTCACCAGACCGTGACCACCCTCAGCCTGCTCTACACCTACTCCTTCGGCGAGACCAGGTTCGGCGCGATCGAGTGGCGCGCCGCTGACGAGGTCTCAATAGATCAATCCATCCGCGACGCGTCGCACGCCGGCGAGCCCAAGCATTAGCACAGTATCTTCATGATCTATTTATTCGGCGTGCACTATGCTGACTGCTGCGTGTCGTTGAACAGTATGAGCAATGCACGCTCCGCGCGCGTAGCCGCCTCCACCAGCGTTTCCCCGCCCGGGCAACCGTTCTTCGAGCAAACGCCCTCGGGACGCTCGGCGCGGATGTCTCATGTGTGCCGGCCCCCGTAAGTGCCGTAGCCCCATTCCATCAGATCGGGATGTGCTGTCCGTTGATCGACCAAGCGGTCTCACCATGCCGGACTAAATAAACCTTCGGAAGAGCTTCGTTCATTTACGCGCGGTGGCTTTCTTTCCCTTTTTCTTGGCGCCCCATCTCCAATGGCGGATCTCGGGCATGTCCTCACCGTGTTGTCGTATGTATTGCTCGTGTTCGATGAGCTTATCGCGGATGACTTGGGTTAGGTGCGCGGCACGCGAACCCAAACTCGGCACCCGATCAATCACGTCTTTGGCCAAGTGGAAGCGGTCAATGTCGTTGAGCACCGCCATGTCGAAGGGTGTGGTGGTCGTTCCCTCTTCTTTATAGCCACGAACGTGCAGATTATTCTGGTTGGTTCGACGATAGGTAAGCTGATGGATCAGCGAGGGATACCCGTGATAGGCGAAGACAATGGGCTTGTCCTGGGTGAACAGGATATCGAAATCCTTGTCGCTCAACCCGTGGGGATGCTCGGTTTGCGGCTGCAGCGCCATCAAGTCCACCACGTTAATGACGCGGACCTTAAGCTCCGGAAGGTGCTGCCGCAACATCTCCGCCGCGGCCAACGTCTCCAGGGTTGGCACATCACCGGCGCAAGCCATTACCACATCGGGCTCGCCGCCCTCGTCGTTGCTGGCCCATTTCCATATGCCAACTCCGGCAGCGCAGTGTTTGATGGCGGCATCCATGTCCAGCCATTGCAATGCTGGCTGCTTGCCGGCAACAATCACATTGACGTAATGCCGGCTGCGTAAACACTGATCGACTACCCAGAGCAAGGTGTTGGCATCCGGTGGCAGATACACGCGGATGATGGCGGCTTTTTTGTTCACCACATGGTCGATAAAGCCGGGGTCTTGATGACTGAAGCCATTGTGATCTTGTTGCCACACGTGCGAAGTCAGCAGATAGGTCAAAGACGCGATGGGCCGCCGCCAAGGAATTTCGCGCGAGACCTTGAGCCACTTGGCGTGCTGATTGAACATGGAGTCCACCACGTGAATGAAAGCCTCGTAGCAGGAGAAGAATCCGTGGCGACCGGTTAGCAGGTAGCCTTCCAGCCAGCCTTGACACAGATGTTCACTCAAGACTTCCATCACGCGGCCATCGGGCGCGAGTTGCGTGTCGCCCTTCTGAATCTCGCCCATGAAAGCACGGCCGGTGACTTCAAATATATCCGCCAAACGATTCGATGCCGTTTCATCCGGGCCGAAGACACGGAAGTTACGTGCCGCCATATTCTGCTGCATCACGTCACGCAGGAAGCTGCCGGTAACGCGGGTGGCCTCAGCCGTCACCGCACCGGGGCCGGGGACTTTGACCGCGTAATCGCGGAAATCGGGCAGGTCAAGATCGCGCAGCAGCAAACCGCCGTTGGCATGCGGATTCGCCCCCATGCGGCGATCGCCTTGGGGTGCCAGCTCGGCGAGCTCAGGGATGAGCTTTCCCGCCTGGTCGAATAATTCCTCGGGCCGATAACTCTTCATCCATTTTTCCAGAAGCTTCAGATGCGCGGGATTTTCAGCTAGGTTCGCCAATGGCACTTGGTGTGAGCGCCACGAACCCTCAGTTTTTAAGCCATCTACTTCTTTAGGCCCGGTCCAGCCTTTCGGCGTGCGCAAAATAATCATGGGCCATAGGGGACGCTTCTTGAAACCTTGGCGGCGCGCCGCGGATTGGATGTGACGGATCTCCTTGACGATCCGGTCGAGCGTCGCGGCCATGAGTGGGTGAACTTTTTCCGGATCGTCGCCTTCGACGAAATACGGCTTGTAGCCGTAGCCGCGGAACAGCGCTTCCAGTTCCGCACGGCTAATTCTGGCCAGGATCGTCGGACTGGCGATCTTGTAACCGTTCAAGTGCAGGATGGGCAGCACCGCGCCGTCGTGTACCGGATTAAGAAATTTGTTCGAGTGCCAACTGGTGGCCAGCGCTCCGGTCTCGGCTTCGCCATCGCCCACCACGCAAGCGACCAACAGATCGGGATTATCGAACGCGGCACCGTAGGCGTGCATCAGGGAATAGCCGAGCTCACCGCCTTCGTTGATAGAGCCTGGCGTTTCCGCCGCCACGTGGCTGGGGATGCCGCCGGGAAAGGAAAACTGCGTGAACAGCCGTTTCAGACCGCGTTCGTCTTGCGAGATATTCGGATAAAACTCACTGTAGGTTCCCTCCAGATAAGTGTTGGCCACCAGACCCGGTCCGCCGTGTCCTGGCCCGGTGACATAGAGCATGTTGAGGTCATACTGCTTGATGATGCGGTTGAGATGCACGTAGATGAAATTTAACCCCGGCGTGGTGCCCCAATGGCCCAGCAGCCGCGGCTTCACATGTTCCAGTTTCAAGGGCTTTTTGAGCAGCGGATTGTCGTACAGATAAATCTGGCCGACCGACAGATAGTTGGCGGCGCGCCAGTAAGCGTCCATCAGCTGGAGCAGTTCCGGGGAAAACGTTTCTGTCTGCATGGTTCAATTTTCCTTCTGAGCCAAGGTCTGGAACATGGAGCATCGTTACGAATCTTGTATTGCTTGCGTCACAATACGCAGTCCAACTTCACTCAGCCCGTGACACCGCGCGGGCAATGCGGGCAATTTCTTGAGCGATATTCTCCGGCGAAAGAACAAAATCGATGCACCCGCTGGCAATGGCGCTCTCCGGCATATCGGGCTGCTGGGCTGTGTCGAGCTTTTGCGCGATGGTAATACCCCCCACTTCTTTAATGCCGCACAACGCGGCAGCCCCATCGCCATCATATCCCGAGACAATGACTGCGATCAGTTTGCCGTCCCAGTGCTGTGTGAGGGATCGCAGAAAAACCGTAATCACGTCGGGCCATCCCCGCGGCTTGGATATCGGCTTCAGGCGGAACTCGCCATCAAGGACGTGCAAATCGCGCTGTGACGGAATGATGAACACATGGTTGGGCTGGATATCTAATCTTTCCGTGATCAGTTCAACCGGCATCGCGGTGAAGCGCGGGAGAATCTCGTGGAGTCGGGTGCCTACGGTTCTCAGGTGATTAACGATGACGGTGGCCACCCCCATATCGACCGGCAGATGCCGGAGTAACCGGGTATATGCGTCGAGCCCACCGGCCGAACCACCCACGCAAACGACAGGAAAGTCTTTGGCAACACTCTTGGTGTTCATTGGCAATCTCTCCAATTTGGATTGTTCATTTATTCACAGATAGTTTGCGGCGCGCCAGTAGGCGTCCATCTTGTGGAGTAGTTCCGGAGAAAGCGTTTTTGTCTGCATGGATCTATGCTCCTTTTTTTCAGCTAACGCCGAGAACGCGGCAAACCATCTTGGCTATCATTAGTGCTTCATCCGTGCGGATGACGTGGACCGCGACCCGGCTGGCCGCCGCGGAAATCACGCCCGCATTCTCCGCGTTGCGCTTGGCTTCGAGCTCGATTCCCAGGAATCCCAGCCCATCGCAAATCCGGGCACGGACCGTGGGCGCGTTCTCTCCGATGCCGCCCGCGAACACCAGCGTGTCCAATCCGCCCAACGCCGCCGCGTAGGCGCCGATCCATTTCTTGATCTGGTAGCAAAACAGCGCGACCGCTTCCGCCGCCCGCACGTCATGCGTTTCACGGTCGAGCAAGTCGCGCATGTCGGAACTGGTTTCGGATATTCCGAGTAGCCCGGACTGGGAATTGACCATCACGTTGAATTGCTTCGCGCCCATTTTTTCAGTGCGCGCCAGATACCAAACCAGACCGGGATCGAGATCACCGGAGCGGGTGCTCATTGGCACGCCGGCGGCCGGCGTGAAGCCCATGCTGGTATCGATACTTTTACCGCCGCGAACCGCGGCCAGACTTGCGCCATTTCCCAGGTGGGCCAGGATCACCCTGCCCTGCGCCGCTTGGACGCCAGCCACGTGCGCCAGCTCTTCCATAAGAAACGAATAGGAGATGCCATGAAAACCGTAGCGCTCAACGCCCTGCGTTTGGAAGCGCCGAGGAATGGGCAAAATCTTGGCGACCCGCGGCATAGCGCGATGAAAGGCCGTGTCGAAGCAAACAATCTGCGGCAAATCCGGAATCCGTTCGCGCAACAAATCGATCACGGCAATCTCGGAAGGCAGGTGCTCCGGCACATAGACGCTGATACGGCGCAGCGCATCGAGCAACTCCGGGGTAACGCGTTGCGGCTCGTTGTAGCGCGCGCCGCCGTGAACGAGGCGGTGACCTACGGCTTCGATCGAAGCGAGGCCAATTTGTTTATCGAACCAATCGATCAAAAAGTACGCTGCCGACCGGTGATCGAAGTCGCCGATGATACGGCTGTCGTGCTGATTGTGCTCCAGGTCGTCAAACGTCAGCGTGGTGCCGCGCGAACCGATGCGGTCGACTTTGCCATGCAGCCGTCGCTGCGGCGAGTCGCCCATCCGATACAGTGTAAACTTGATGCTCGACGAGCCGCCATTCATCGCCAGCACGGTTGGCTTTTCATGTTTCACGAGATGATCGCTCCTTTATCCGCGTGGTAAGCGTCACGCCGGCGTCGGCACCGCGACAGTCACTGGCGCCGCAGTCTTACCAGACTGACGGATGCCCGCCAGTTTCGTGCGCTTCAACATGAGCGCATTGATCGCCACCAGCGCCGAACTGCCGGACATGGCCAGCGCCGCGATCTCGGGGCTCAACGTAAACGGATAGAAGACACCCGCAGCGAGCGGGAAGGCGACGACATTGTAGCCGACCGCCCAGCCGAGATTTTGGTGCATCTTGCGCAGCGTGGCTCTGGAAAGCTCAAGCGCACCTACCACATCGAAAGGATCGCTCTTCATCAATACCACATCGGCGCTCTCCATCGCCACGTCGGTGCCGGCGCCGATGGCAAAACCCACGTCGGCTTGCGTCAGGGCGGGCGCATCGTTGATGCCATCGCCCACCATGCCGACCTTGTTGCCTTGTGTTTGCAGTTCCTTGACCTTCTCCACCTTCTGACCCGGTAACACGTCGGCGAGCACGATGTCGATACCGAGCTCACGGCCGATACGTTCGGCGGTGGCGCGGTTGTCGCCGGTGAGCATGGCCACTTTCACGCCGCGTCGCTGCAGCGCCTGGATGGCGTCCTTCGACGTCGGCCGCACCGCATCGGCGATGGCGATGAGCCCGAGCAGCTTGCCGCCCTGGGCGACGTGGATGACGGTGCGGCCCGCGCCCTGCATTTCATCGGTCTTGGCTACCATGTTGTTCATATCAACATGTTCTGCGTCCATCAGTTTACGATTACCCAGCAGCACAGTGTGTCCTTCAATTTCTGCCTTAGCACCCATGCCATCGATATTGGTAAAGCCGCTGGTTGGTTGCGTCGGCATGCCCGCCGCACGTTTTAGAATCGCCTGGGCGAGGGGGTGTTCGGAGCCCTGCTCAACCGCGGCCGCCAATGCCAGCATGGCATCCACGTTGATGTCCGTTGCCGTCGCCACATCCACGACTTCGGGCTGCCCTAGAGTCAGAGTGCCAGTCTTGTCGAAGATGATCACGTTAAGCTTGGTAGCTTCTTCCAGCGCGGCGGCGTTTTTGAACAAGATACCGTTCATGGCACCCAGGCCGGTGCCGACCATAATCGCCATGGGCGTGGCCAAGCCCAGTGCATCCGGGCAGGCAATCACGAACACGGTGATGGTCAGCGTCAAGGCAAAGAGCAGCGGTTGCCCGATCCACCAGAACCACACCGCAAAGGTAACAAGACCGGTGACGATCGCGGCGAGTACCAACCATTGCGCGGCGCGGTCGGCCAGCCGTTGGCCGGGCGCCTTGGAGTTTTGCGCCGCTTGCACCAGTTTCACGATCTGGGCGAGTGCGGTGTCGGCACCGACCTTGGTCGCGCGGTATTTGAAGCTGCCACTCTTGTTGATGGTGGCGCCGATCACGGTAGCGCCGACTGTCTTTTTGACAGGCATTGATTCGCCGGTGAGCATGGATTCATCTACTTGCGATTCGCCTTCGATGACTTCGCCATCCACCGGTATTTTGTTTCCGGGCCGGATGATTACCGTATCGCCGACGTTCAAGTCGGCCGTCGCTAGTTCGATCTCACGTCCCTCACGGAGCACGGTCGCTTTCGGTGGGGCGAGATCCATCAACGCGCGGATGGCATCGGAGGCGCCGGCCCGGGCGCGCATCTCCAGCCAGTGGCCCAGCAGAATGAAGACGAGCAACACGGATGAGGCTTCGTAGAACTGTTCACCCTCGAAGATAAACGTGGCGCCCACACTGAAAAAATATCCGGTCCCCACGGACAGAAGAACGAGCACCGCCATATTGGCAACGCCGTTGCGGATGGCGCGGAACGCAGCGACGTAAAACGGCCAACCGGGATAGATAATCGCGCCGCTCGCGAGCACGAACAGAAAAATGTTGCGGTCCATCCCGAATGGCGGCTCAAGCTTGAGGAACTCCATGCCCATTGAGGTATAAAGAAACACCGGCACCGCGAATACCAGCGCAATGAAGAAGCGGTTGCGCATGTCGCGCGCCATCGCCTGCATGTCCATGCCGGCGCCGTGGCCCATCTCATGGCCCATGCTGTCCATGTCTGCATGCTCGGCAGGTTGCGTGGGTTGGGCTTGTTCGACATGTCCGGTGTGCTGGTGATGTTCCGCCTGCGCGGGATGCTCGCCGTGCCCGGACGGCGTTGCGGGGATCGGGGCAGACCTTGCGTGGCCGACTATTATCTGGGAATCGTCAGGCGGGACTTCAGGTTCACAAAGGTGCTTGGGCACAAGCTCGCCGCCGCAGTGATGGCCGCACTCGCGTACTTTGGCCTTGATGGAGTTGAGGCCCGTCACCGTCTCGTCATACACCACCCTCGCGCTGCCCGAAACGTAATTCACATCGACCTGCTTTACCCCTGGCACCTTGGCCAATTGTTTCTCAACGCCCCGAGCGCTCAACGGGGAGAACAGGTCGCGCACGTCAATGACGGTCGTTTTCATTACCACTCCTGTAACGTTTCTGAAAAATACCTCCCTGGATATTTTCAACCCGCATCGGGCGGCGCGCGTCCGCATCTCGCCGCCGTTTTCAATATGCCTTGTTATGTCTGCAGCTACGCTACATGCAGCGCGATCGCGACACGTTTTCTATGTCGGTTTGCTGTTTTTGTGCTGAAAAAAAGCGTGTAGTTCCACTTCCGTCGGTTGTTTCCGGAACACGACTTCATCGTCTACGACTAGATTCGGCGAATGTCGAATGCCATATTTCTTGACAAGATCGGCACAATCTTCCACGAAACACACGTGGTAGGGAATTCGCAAACATTCGAGTTCTTTTTCCAGGTTTTTGCGATGCGTACAAGATTTTGTTGCGATGATCGTTACATCCATGGCAGCCTCCAAAAAAAACTTCGCGTTGTGCTACGGTCCTCGACTTTTGTAAACCGCGGGCGAACACGGCACAGCGTGTTACGCTATGCCGTGCATGTCCTTTACTTGTTTTTCATGCCGCCATCCATCTTGCCTTGTCCCATCATTCCCCCCCCCATCATGCCCTGCATCATGGACATGTTGTCCTGCATCATCTTCAAGTGCTCTTGCATAAGCCTCTCGCGTTCTTTGGTATCTTTGGACTGCATGATTTTGTGCATCTGCTCATGCATCCGCAGCATTTTCTCCTGCATCATGCCCATCTGCATCAGTTTGTCCTTGTCTGTCATGGTCGTTGCCGATTTCTTATCCTGGTCGGAATGATGGGCCTCCTCCGCCCAGGCAAGGGGCGTGGATAATGGCAGGGTGGCCAATATAGCTATGAGAAGTGATTTTTTCATCTGATGCTTTTCGCCATCTATTTGTTCATTGCCTGCGCCGTACCACTTTTCGCATCAGCGCCCATCATGCCCTGACCTATCATGCCCCCATCCTTCATGGCCTGCATATACTGGTGCATTATGTGTCCGTGCACTTGCATAAGCCGTTCGCGCTCCTGAGGATTCTTCGCATCCATTATCTTGTGCATTTGCTCATGCATCTTCAATATGCTTTCCTGCATCACGCTCATTTGCCTGTCCATGTCTTGCGGGTTTTTTATCCTATTTTCTTCAAAAATGAACTGATCAGGAAACCTCAAAATACAGGATTCGCTTGGTTACCTTTACATTGAAAGTACAGGTTGTTCTGTACGTTCTCGAACACACAGTTACTGAGGAGAACGGTAAATAGTGCGCACCGCGGTATTCATTGGGCTCCTTCTCCCTTCGGGAGAAGGACGGGATGAGGGGGGGGGTTTTACGGCTATTTTCCCCCTCACCCAACCCTCTCCCGGAGGGAAAGGGAAAAATAATGTGCACTATTTGCCGGTCGGGTCAGTAATACATGCAAAATGCCGCCAGGGCGCGGATCAGTACTTGATTTGCCAACATCCGTGTGGCGTGCGGCGCTTTATTGCCCATCAGTCAAAGGCGCTCTCGATGGTTTTGATTATTTTTTCTTCAAGTTCTTTTGCCGGCGCTTCAGCCTTGATGCCCTGGGCGATTACGCCCGGCCGGCCAAAAAGGACGGAAACGCGCCTCGCCTTTTGCGTGAGTGAGTTGGTGCAGCCTTCGGCCGGGTTCCTGGGAAGGGAGTTTTTCAGCAACCGCCTAATTTTATCTAGGCCCTGAGTTATTCGCTCTCCGGCTTGACCGTGGTCAGCCCCAGATTTTCCCAATCCTGCATGCCGCCGCGATACCAGAATATTCTATGCGCCGGGTACCCGATTTTCAGCAGGTCTTTGATATTGGTCGGCGACTGTCCGCACCAGGAGCCGTTGCAGAACATCACCAGCGTTTTAGCGTCGTCAAAATTCCAGAAGCCATCCTGGTGCTTGGCGCTGAATTGTTTCTCCAACACTTCCGCCACAGCGGTCGAGCCTGATTTGTCAATGTCGAGCGTGTCCCAAGGAATATTTACTGTCCCGGGAATGGTTCCCTTTTTCACCCAGTCTGGCGTACGCGAATCCACTATCATGATCGATGCATTGCCGTCATTTATTTTCTTGAGAAACTGCAACACTTCTAGTTCGCCGATGGTTTTCACGCCCGGCGCTAGCTCACCGGGCTGAATGCAGAACGGCGGGCATTTACGCGAAGTCTTGGCGAAATCTGGATTAATTGTGTTGTTCTGATTCTGATGGCGCATGATGGTGACCTGCTGGCCATGATGCATCACGTCCACCGATGCCAAAGCGGCGGTGATGTTCACCTCCAAAGCCGGCGCTGCACCCGGTGCCGCTAACCCGGTTGGCAATACTGTTAAAGTAACCGATTGGAAGTTCTTCATGCCGTTTATATAGAGTTCAAGCAAGAGTTAATATTCGACACCAATGTGCACAGCCACCGCGGCGGGAAAATGAAAGTGTAATCGCCTGCATCCAACCACATGGATGCTTGAGGCAGTACAACACACTGGGACCGGCTAGCGTCCCAGTATTTTACTGAAATGTTTCTACCACTGGCCTTTAGCGAGATCTTTGATCTTTGGTATCGCCAATGGATTTTTGTACCTTGCCTTCAATTTGTTTTTCAATGCCTTTGGCTTGCTGCTTATCGCTGCCTATCGCTTTGCCAACTTTTTGTTGGACTTTGCCGGCAACGTCTTTCAAAGCACCCTTCACTTGATCTTTGTTCATGATATGTTTCCTCTAAAAAAAATATTTTGTTATTGAGTTAAAACTACGGCGTTATCTATTAGCCTCAATTACAATGGCGTTCTTATCGGGGCTTAAATATTTAACGAATTTATAATCTACCCTTTCCTGCGGGCGATCCGTTCGCTGGCGCTCATAAGCTGGGGCATTCATGATTTTTCACCATTATTTGCATACCGGCCAACGCACCTGCCATGCTGACGATGGCCGCGAGGTTGCGTGCGAGGGTTCCGGCCAGGATGCGTCGTTTGCCGCCGGCACGCCCTGGCCGGAACCGCGCTTCGACTTGCGTGACGACGAGGTCATGGATCGGCTGACCGGTCTGATCTGGTGTCGTAACGCCAACCTTGCGGAATTCCCGCTCACCTGGCAGGAAGCGCTGGAGTTCGTCGCGACCATGAACCGCGAACTGCGTTTCGGCCAGCGCGATTGGCGCCTGCCCAATCGCCGCGAATTACGCAGTTTGCTCAGTCTGCAAACCAAATTGCCGGCCCTGCCCGAGCGACACCCGTTCATCGATGTGTTCAACGGCTGGTACTGGACCGCGACGACGGCGGTCATCAGCCCGGCGCACGCCTGGTACGTGGCGCTCGATGGCGCACGCATGTTTTACGGCGGCAAGGATCAATCCTTCATGCTATGGCCGGTGCGCGGCGACGGTCTGAGCGTTGTCCCGCGCACCGGCCAACGCCTGTGCTACGACTCCGCCGGCAAAGTTATTTCGTGCACCGGTTCCGGCCAGGACGGCGAATGGCGTTACGGCGCTCCGTGGCCTGAACCCCGCTTTGAAATTCTTCATGCCGGCGTACTGGATCGTCTCACCCGCCTACTCTGGCGGCGCAACGCTAATCTCACACCGCAGCCGGTGGTCTGGCGCGAGGCATTGGCAGCGGTAACCAAGCTTAACCACGAAGACGCGGGAAATATCTGGCGGCTGCCAACGATCAACGAACTGGAAGTGCTGGTGGATTGCGCCGCCCACAGTCCGGCCTTGCCGTCCGGGCATCCTTTTGCGGACGTGCAGGACATTTACTGGTCGTCTACTACCAGCCTGTACGAGCCCGATTGGGCCTGGGCCCTGTACCTGGAAAAAGGCGCGACCGGCGTCGGACAAAAGCGGTTCGCAAAATTTTCGGTATGGGCCACCAGGCCTTCATAAACGACTCACACACAGATACTTTGCAGGTGCCATTGAATTTCCTGGAATGTGGCCGGAGTTCACTCTCGTTCTTTTTTCTGCAATAGCTAGCGTGCCCCATTCAGGCAGCGAATCCACTTTTCCAGTGTTCAGATTTCAGGGGCCACTTCTTAATGTTCGTTAACGTACAGAAATGAAAATTGAGAGGTTCTATTATGAATTTCGATATTCTGGTTTTCTCGCATTTAACGTTGCCGTTGTGTGCTTATTACTCACACGCCAGCTAGTGCATTTTCATATTTATTTTCTAGAAACCCAGGCGGTTTGCAATCGCATTTTTATACAAAAGGAGAACCCTGATGGGAAAATATCTGATTGGCTGGCTGCTGGGTGTCCCGGTAATCGTTTTAGTGATTATTTATATCTTCCTGAACTGACAATCTGCTAACGAAGCTATAGAGAAAAGTGCTCATTCCAGCATCCTGCCCCAGCCGCCCGCTGGTCAAGTGGCACTGGATCCCAGAGCTGGCGCTTGCACTTGCCTCTCTGGTTGCTCCTTTTGCCACCGCGAGCCCGGCCTCGGCCAGTGCCACCACCTGCGCGAAGCCTACCGGCGCCGTCACCAGTTTCCACGCCGCCTTCGCCAACGGCACGATGTCGCTCGGGAGCGCCAAGGCCGTCGGTCTCAGTGCCAAGGCGTGTGGCGCCGTGACCGGCAAGACCGGGGCGATGGTGTTGACAGTCCAGCCCGGCGACATCAAGTTCCCAGCCGTGTCGGTCAAGCTCCTGTTCATCAGCCTACCGTCCACCATCACAGTGGGCGCTCCGCTGTCGGGCCCCTTCAAGCCCGGTCCCGGGTCTACCTCGGCTAAGGTCAGCCTTAAGGCCAATCTGTCGGCGTCGGTTAAGGTCCTGGGCTACAGCTGCGTCATCGGTCCGTTAACCCCGACGCTCACGACCGGCAAGAGTGGTTCGCTGCAGGGTGCGACCTTCACCGGCAGTCAGAAAAACGGTTTCACCGGCAAGGTCGTGGCCAACGATTTCGCCGTCCCGGTCGTCCAGAGCTCGGCGACCTGCCCGTGGCTGATCGCCAAGCTGTCCAATGTCTTCGCGGGCCTGCCCGTTGCCCCGGGTGGGGCCGCCATCAGCATGGAAGGCTCCATCACGACCCCGTGAAAGTCTTCTGTAGCGCGCGAAACATGGCTTTAATTCAACGCGCGATTCGTTCAGCTAGATCAACTTCGGAATTACATCAGTGTGCGCCATCGCACAGACGTGTTTGCGCTGTTCGCTGGAGAATTAGAGATCCCAGTGCGCTCCTTAAATGACCATCCATCGGCAGGAAAAGTTCAAACTAATTTGATCCAGGCGTCCTGACAAAAATCGCGTGGGGCTAATAACCGCCAACGCACCAGCTACGACAACAGCCGACAAGTCTATGTTACTCATCAAGGAAATCGATCATGAGAAAAATAATGACAACGAATAATTCTAGAAAACGTAAACAGGGAAAGGGATCGGCACCGGACGTAGAATCACAACGGGTTGCCGGAGGCGAGCTGCACCAGATCGCCGGAGGAAAGCACCCCGCGCTCACCACGAATCAGGGCGTCGCGCTTTCCGATAATCAAAACTCGCTGAGAATCAATTCGCGCGGTCCTACGTTGCTGGAGGATTTCATCCTCCGCGAAAAAATCACCCATTTCGATCACGAGCGTATTCCCGAGCGTATCGTGCATGCGCGCGCGACCGGCGCACATGGATTCTTCGAGCTGACCGCCTCGTTGAAGCAATACACTACCGCCAGGGTACTTACCGAAGTAGGCGAGAAGACGCCCGTGTTTACTCGCATATCGACCGTGGCTGGCGGGGCGGGCTCGGTCGACACTCCACGTGACGTACGCGGGTTTGCCGTCAAGTTTTATACCAAGGAAGGCAACTGGGATTTGGTCGGCAACAACATCCCGGTTTTTTTCATCCAGGATGCCATTAAATTCCCCGACCTGATCCATGCGGTAAAAATGGAACCCGACCGCGGCTTTCCGCAATCGGCGACCGCGCACGACACGTTCTGGGATTTCATTTCGCTCACACCGGAATCCATGCACATGGTGATGTGGATCATGTCCGACCGCACCCTGCCCCGTTCGCTGCGCATGATCGAAGGCTTTGGCGTGCATAGTTTCCGGCTAATCAACTCCGCCGGCGAATCAACTTTCGTCAAATTCCACTGGCGTCCCAAGCTCGGTTTGCAGTCCACCATTTGGGATGAAACCGTCAAGATTTGCGGCGCTGATCAGGACTTCCATCGGCGCGATATGTTCGACGCCATTGCAGCGGGTAATTTCCCCGAGTGGGAATTTGCGGTACAACTTTTTACGCAGAAGGAAGCGGACGAATTCCCGTTCGATCATCTGGATGCGACCAAGCTGATTCCCGAAGAACTGGTGCCCTTACGAGTGATCGGACGCATGGTGCTGAATCGCTGGCCGAACAATTTCTTCGCTGAAACCGAACAGGTAGCTTACTGCCCTTCGCATGTGGTGCCCGGCATCGATTTTTCGAACGACCCGCTGTTACAAGGCCGTTTGTTCTCCTATCTCGACACGCAGCTGTCGCGCCTGGGATCGCCTAATTTTCACCAGATCCCGGTCAACGCGCCCAAGTGCCCGTTTGCCAATCATCAGCGCGACGGGCACATGCAGATGGCTCAGCCCGTGGGTCGTGTTGCCTATGAGCCCAACTCGTTGTCTAAAAATTCGCCACGCGAAACGCCGGCTGCGGGCTTTCATAGTGCCGCGATAACTGAAACGGGCTTGAAAGACCGTATCCGTGCCGAGGCTTTTGCCGACCACTACAGCCAGGCGCGGCAGTTCTATCTCAGTCAAACCGCGTATGAACAGGCGCATATCGCCTCGGCGCTGGTGTTCGAGCTTTCCAAGGTCGAACATCTGTACATACGCGAAACCATGGTTGGGCACCTGCGCCATATCGAAAATGACCTGGCCAAACGGGTCGCCGCAGGTCTTGGATTCGACAACATGCCCGATGCGCCGGTGGCCGCAGCACCTGTAAAGAAGATGGCGCCTTCGCCCGCATTGCAGATCATCGGCAAGATGAAAGACACGCTCAAGGGGCGCGCGATCGGTATCCTGATTGCAGACGGTTCAGACGGCGCTGTCATCAAGAAAATCAAAAAGGCGGCGACCGATGCGGGTGCCAGCGTGAAAATTGTCGCGCCCAAAGTGGGTGGCGCGAAGCTTGCCGATGGCTCGATGCTGGCGGCTGACGGACAACTGGCAGGTACGCCTTCTGTGCTATTCGACGCCGTCGCGGTCATCCTCTCCGACGCAGGAGCAAAAGCACTGTCGATGGAAGGCGCCGCAATCGATTTCGTGCGCGATGCTTTCGGTCATCTCAAGGCCATCGCCGTCGACCAAGGCGGCCAGGCGCTTTTGAAAAAAGCGAATGTAGAACAAGATGCGGGCGTCGTGGATACCAATAACAAAGATGGATTTATTGCGGCGGCAAAAACGCGCCAATGGGATCGGGAAAAGTCCGTTCGAACATTGGCATAATCGATGTTATCAGCCTTGATGCATTCCGCAGCGTTCGCCAGTACCCCGCCTGACCTGCTGGCTGCCGCTATCGAACATTACCGCACAGTTGAGTCCTACCGCGTCATCATCCGCTCCACACATGCCGATGGCGAAGAGCACTTTCATTATTATTACAAGAAGCCCGGTTTCGTGCGCATGGAATTCATTCGGCCGCACGCCGGTACGGTGCTGGTTTACAGCCCCTACACCCAAAATGTGCGCGTATGGCCATTTGGTGTCAAACATTTCCCGGAACTCAGTCTGAGTCCCGACAATCCTCAGATCCAGAGTTCGCGCGGCCAGCGCGTGGATCACTCGGATGTCGGGACGCTGTTTGAAAATGTCCGCACCCTGCGGGAGGATGGCAGCGCTGAAGTATTGGGCGAAGAACGCATGGACGTCCGCACGGTTCTGCATCTTATCGTCACTGGTGCGGATGGCTTTGCAGTTGCCGACGTACACCGTTACGAACTGTGGCTGGATATGGCAAGCCTGTTCCCGGTCAAGGTGATCAGCCGCGATCGACAGAATGCCGACATTGAAATCGTGATGATGGAGGCACTGGAAGTCAACGCTATGCTGCCGGAAACGATGTTCAATCCTTGAAACGGACATTAACCACAGAATGCACGGACAACTTCTTGGTTTAGAATTACGATTTTTAGTTTGATCTTTGGCAAGGGGAGCAACGATGAGGTACCGCTTTGTCACCATCTGGCGTATTGAGGCGCCGATCGAGGCAGTCTGCGAGGTAATCTACCATTCATTGAACTGGCCGCAGTGGTGGCGCAACGTGGAGAGAGTCGAGGAGCTCGCCCCCGGTGACGCCCGAGGTATCGGCAGCGTGCGTCGTTACTCTTGGAGAGGACGCTTGCCGTATCGCCTCACTTTTGACATTTTAGTTATCCATATCGAGCCGCTGGCTGCCATCGAAGGCATCGCCAGCGGTGATGTAGAAGGCCAGGGCCGCTGGTCATTCAGCACCGATGGCGCCGTGACCATCGTACGTTTCGAGTGGCAGGTACACACTACGCCAGTCTGGATGAATCTGCTGGCGCTGTTTGCGCGCCCATTCGTCAAGTGGAACCATGACAATGTCATGCAGCAGGGCGGCGTAGCATTGGCGCGCAGGCTCAATGCCCGTCTGGTTGACATCGCGCACTACTGACATCCAGCCACCGGTAAACCAAGATGGCTGCCCCCCCGAACACCGCATGAACAATCTGTGGTCACGCAACAGCCATCCCGTCAGAACCTATCGTCGCGTCCTTTCGCTGACGTGCGGAACATTCCACGGTCGTCTACCCCATGGCATGTCGCAGCAATTATCACCACATCTACGGTCCGGCTGCGTTGTTGTCGAGAGGTGAATCGAGACAGCAAAAATCTCAGAGTTTTGGAATGTGCAGTGTCCGGCTGATCATCAATGTGCCGGAAACCGCGAACATCAACACCAGCGGGTGGAGCTGCCAGGGACCAATGTGGATCATTCCTAACCAGAGGCTATCGCCGATCGCACCGTACCCGGCGGCGATGGCGATGACAATGACGAGCAACAGTGAGCTGGGGATCGGCGTGCCCTCAAAATATTTCACCTTGTCGCTGCCTTGCGCCAAGGTCGCGGCGGTAATGTTATAGCGGGCAAGACGGCTCACACCGCACGCAACGAAGTAGAGCAGAATCACACGATCCCACAGTCCGTCCATGCCGACTCCATAGGCGATGGCCGCCGGCGCGACGCCGAAGGAGATAACATCGGCCAAGGAATCCAGCTCTTGTCCCAGCGCCGAGGTTTGCTGACGCCAACGCGCGACGCGACCATCGAGGATATCGAACACAAACGCCAGCGCCACCAGGGCGCAGGCAAATAACAGGTGCACCACATTCGGAGCCTGCAAATAGGTCATCACGGAGAACAGCGCACCGACGCCGCAGCATGCATTCCCCAACGTAAGCCAGTCCGCGAGATGGAAGCTGCGGATCATTGAGAGATGCACACCTTGTTTCATGGTGCGGGATCCTTATTGATGCCAACTTGCTATAGACCACACGACCACTCGTGCAGGAATCTGTTCCTGGACTGAATATCGTCCGTCTTATGCCGAGGTCGTATCTGAAAAACGTCTGACGACACCTCGGCGGTCACACACGAAAGCCGGCGATGAAACGGCTGTGCACGGCGATCCTTGGCGTCTCGCTTTTTGCTTAAGTTTGCCCCGCTGGGGACGAAAAAACCAGCATTCAATCATTAATGAGTTGTACTAGATCGTATCTCCCGCTCCGCCTGTAGCCAGTCTTGTTTCTCGTGGCCGATCTGGTGACCATGCTGCTCATAAAGTGCATAAGCTCGCTTGGCGATTTGTTTTGTCGTATCCGGGCCGCTTTTAGCATCACCACCCATCATGCCGCCTTCCTTCATGGACTGCATATGCTGGCGCATCAGCTCCCGCTGTGTTTGCATAAGCCGCTCGCGTTCCTGCGGATTCTTCGCATCCATGATCTTGTGCATCTGCTCGTGCATCTTCAGCATGCCTTCCTGCATCAGGTCCATTTTTTTATCCATATCTTGCGGGTTATTCATCGTGTTCTCCAATAATAAACTGGTCAGTAATACTTAGAATTCAGGATTCACATGACGATGTTTACGCTGAAAGTTCAGGCTGATCCGTGCGTTATCGAACATGGACTTACATAATGAATCGTAGGGCTGCCCTCGAAGCGTGGCTTTATGCTTCCTGTACACAGCGAATACCCGATGGCCATCACGTCAGAACCTCTCGTCGCCCGTGGGCTCCGAGCGCGACGCGCCGTTCAGTCCGTGCCTCGCCTTACTCACGGCCGTGTAGACGACCCGCCGTGCACGATTCACCGTACCCAGCGGTTTATGTTCGGGAAGAGCGTGCCAGGGTGTGTAGGAAAGATTCTCGCAGAAAGTCATTTGCGCGGATGAATCGAACTTCTGAGCGGGAATCGTGATTCTGGCCACGAGCACCGGGGGCGCGGCGTCTTCCTTCCACTCCACGGTGGATTGCTCGATCGGAGTGCTTTCGAAATCCTTGAATGTCTGAAGGTAGAAATCGAAACAGGCATCGCCCGAACTCAGCGTACCGGCCATTGCCTGTTGCAGATAGTCCGCTTCCGGCCGCGAAAAAAACCCGGGGGCCTTGGGTTTGTTATTTGCACAAGACTTCGCAAAAAACTTGATCGCCTTTCTGCCAGGCCCAACGCCCAGACGATAGGGAGTCATCGACCAGTACTGCCCGTACAAAGGATTCGCGATACGCGTCGCGTTTATTTTAAGCGCCAGACGGGTGTCGTGCAGACCCAAATGCATTGCCGCGCCCAGCGCATTGAATGCGTTAGTTTTATCGAAAATAATTTTTTTGTGAAAAACCTTGAGCATGGCGAGATATTGCTCGGGGCTGTCGACAAAGAAATAGGGGTGATTGATCATGATAAAGTCCTGCGTTGTGGCGTCCTTCTCTTCGGGAAGGATCTTCGCGCCTGCTACGCCGGTCAGCTTGATCGCCATGCCTCTGGCGTCTTTGGTTTTGTCGGGATTGATTTCCGAGGCACCATTCGAGAAACGGATCCATGCCTGGTAGCGCTTGCCGGGAACAAACACTCCCTGACGCAGCTCATCGGGCAATCCCGCGTCGACATCAAATGTGGCGCGAACGCATCCATGTGCCTTGGCGTGAGCGTCCCGCATCGCCGGTCGCCGGCCGTCAGAATACCGACGGTTGATGTAGCCTGTGATGGTGTCCGCGATGAACCGATCGGTGTCAGCTTCGCCCGGCTCCGCACGCTCACCGATTTCTTGATCGATGTCGATATCGTTATCGGAAGCCGGTGCGTTTGCGCTGGAAAGCGATCGTTTTACGGGGCTTTGGCAACCCAACAGGAAACACATGCCTATCGCCATACCAATGAGTCGTCGATCCATTGTGTTACGTCGTCCGTCCGATTATTGAACGCGCTGTGCGGCGGCGGCCGTCACGCGCCACACCCTGTTTCCCACGTCGTCGGCAACCAGCAGTGCGCCTTGCTTGTCGAGCGCTACTCCTACCGGGCGGCCGAACGCTTTGCTGTCCGCGCTGAGAAAGCCGGTCAGCACATCGACCGGTTCGCCGAAGGGTTTGCCCTCATTAAAAGACACGAAGATGACTTTGTAGCCGCTGTGGGGTTTGCGGTTCCAGGAACCATGCTGGCCGATGAATACCCCATCGTAATTGAACGGTGCAGGCAGGGTATTTCCCTTGGCAAACGCAAGTCCGAGGGGAGCGGTATGCGTACCGAGCGCATAGTCCGGCGAGATTGCTTTGGCCACGAGATCAGGCCGTGCCGGTTTGACGCGCTCGTCCACATGCTGGCCGTAGTAGCTGTAAGGCCAGCCATAGAAGCCGCCATCGGTCACGGAAGTCATGTAGTCGGGCACGAGATCGCTGCCGATCTCGTCGCGCTCATTCACTACCGTCCAAAGCGCGCCGCTTCGAGGCTCCCATCCCAAACCGTTCGGATTGCGTAGGCCGGATGCAAAAATGCGGTGTGCGCCGGTTTTCAGATCCACTTCCCAGATCGCCGCGCGGCCGGTCTCGGCCTCCATACCATTCTCCGCAACATTGCTGTTCGATCCGACGGTGACGTAAAGCTTCGAACCATCGCGACTCGCGATGAGGTTCTTGGTCCAGTGGTGATTGATCCGTCCGCCCGGCAGATCGATCAGCTTGACGCCCACGGAGGTAATTTGCGTTTCGCCCTCTACATAAGGGAAGCGCATGATGGCATCGCTATTGGCGACATAGAAATCCTTGCCGACCAGCGCCAAGCCAAATGGCGAGTGCAACCCCTTAAGAAATACGGTACGGATTATCGCCATGCCATCAGCGCCAATACCACGCAGCAAGGTGATGCGATTGGCGCTCGGCACACCTGCACCGGCTCGTTTCATGACCTTCTTCATGGCCCATCCCTTGATGCCCTTTCCGTCTTCCGGCTTGGGGGGCGCGTTGGTCTCGGCGACCAGGACATCGCCGTTGGGAAGCACATAAATCCAGCGGGGGTGATCGAGATCTTTTGCCAAGGCAGTGACAGTCGTGCCCGGCGCGGACACCGGGTTGACGTCGTCAGGCCAGCCCTTCGCCGGGGCGATATTGACCGTGGGAATGAGGGCGTGATTCGGCGCCGGCAACGCCGGATGGGCGCCGTAGCTTGCCGACGGCGGCAACTGGGCCATACCGCTACAAGCCGTCAGACCGATCACGGTACTAAACAAA
>JAUSDQ010000315.1 GCA_030650525.1 Sulfuricaulis sp. | reverse complement strand
GGAGCTAGCGTTGGTAGATGACCACGTGAGCAGGGCGGCGTTACCGCTGGTGACCGAGGTGGGGTTGGCGTTGAGGGAGACCGTGGGTGCCGGCGCGGGGGTGGGGGTGGGGGTCCGTGTCGGGGTAAACGTCGCGGTCCGTGTCGGTGTTGAGGTTGTTGTCGGAATTGCCGTCGCGGTCGGTGTCGGTGTGGCGGTGGCGGTCCGTGTCGGGGTAAACGTCGCGGTCCGTGTCGGTGTTACAGTCGATGTCGGTATAGACGTCGGTGTCGGTGTGGCGGTGGCGGTCGGAGTTGCAGTCGCTGTCCGTGTCGCAGTTGCTGTCGCTGTCGTTGTTGGTGGCGTGCTCACCGTTACAATCACCGATTGGCTGGCGCTGCCGCCCGTACCGCTGCAGCTTAGGCTGAAGGTGCCGGTGGTGGAGAGCATGCCGCTCGACTGGCTGCCGGAGGTGGATTTGGTACCGGACCAGGCACCGGAAGCGACGCACGACGTGGCGTTTGCCGAGGACCAGCTGATGGTAGAAGCGCTGCCGGAGTTTACGCTGGTCGGGTTAGCGCTGAGCGTCAGCGTGGGAGCGGGAGCGGGGGCGGGGGTCGGCGGGTTGCCAGCGCTGACGGATTCTATCGGACCGGAGCCACAACCCGTGAGCGAAACGACGAGAATTGCGATTGCCGCGAGTGTGTTACAGTGATGATAAGTACGAATAGAGTGGTTACACCGCATTGTCCCTGCCCCGATTTTGCCGCCGCGGAAACGCGCATGAGTTGCGTCGGCCGTCCGTTATTGGCATTAGCATCTATTAGCATTAGCATCGGCGAATCGAAGCAAAAGGAAAAGGAAGTTCTGATCTACGTAAATAAGACCCGGATAAGCGGTACCGTAAAATGGTTGAAAACGGCAGCGGTATAATATCTGCGACCAATGGTAAGAACGAATAAGCGGAAGTAAAATCGGTCGTGTTCCTCGGCGGCCAGTACGGGCGCTCCGGGTCGATAAACTCGCGGCGACGCGCGAACCTCTGCTCGAATCGACAATGTATCAATCGAACTGCGATTTCCTCATCATCGGTGGCGGTGTCGTCGGATTGTGCCTTGCCCTGGAGGCAAGCCGGCGTTATCCGACAAGCCGCATCACGATCATCGAAAAAGAGGCAAAGTGTGGTTTTCACGCGAGCGGGCGTAACAGCGGCGTGTTACACGCTGGTTTCTACTATACGGCCGATAGTCTCAAGGCGCGCTTTACCCGCGACGGCAACCGTGCCCTGACGAGCTACTGCCAGGAACGCGGACTGCGAATCAACCGCTGCGGCAAGCTGGTGGTGGCGCGCGATGCCACGGACCTTCCCGGGCTGGATGAGTTGCTGCGACGGGCACAAGCGAATGGGGTTGAACTCCATGCCATCGATCGACAAGCAGCCCGGGATATCGAGCCGCGGGTGAAAACCTACGAGCGCGCCCTGTTTTCGCCCAGCACCTCTTCTATCAATCCCGGTGAAGTGATGGCCTCGTTGATCAATGACGCGGTGGCGGCCAAGGTTACCATTCTCACGGGAACGCGCTACCTCGACCGCCGGCCCGGCGGCATCAGGACCTCGCGGGGCGATATTGCGCCGGGATACGTTATCAACGCCGCCGGTCTGTATGCCGATCGTATCGCCATGGACTTCGGTTTTTCGCGCGATTACCGCATCCTTCCATTCAAAGGACTGTATCTGTATGCCCAGGAGGACGCCCGCCCGGTGCGCACCAATATCTATCCGGTGCCGGACCTCGCCAACCCGTTTCTCGGCGTGCATTACACGATCACCGCCGACAAAAAGGTGAAAATCGGACCCACGGCGGTGCCGGCGTTCTGGCGCGAACATTACCGCGGTTTTGCGAACTTCAATCTGGCGGAGCTCATGGAAATCGTGGGCCGCGAGATGGGATTGTTTCTGCGCAACGATTTTGGATTTCGTCGCCTGGCGCTGACCGAGCTGCAAAAGTACTCAAAGGCCAAGATGGTCAGCTTGGCATCGCGTCTGGTGAGCGATGTGGACGCCCGAAATTACACCCAGTGGGGCGAGCCCGGCGTGCGCGCTCAGCTGTTCAACATCCGCGAACGCCGTCTGGAAATGGATTTTCGCTTTGAAGGCGATGGCGGCTCATTCCATGTCCTCAACGCGGTATCGCCGGCGTTTACCTGTGCCATGCCGTTCAGCCGCTATCTGTTCGACCAGGTCGAACGGCTGAGCGCCGGGCAGGGCCGGGAGGCGGCCATAAGCGGCTCCGGCGGGTAAAGCGGCATGATAAAAAAAGTACTGATAACGGGTGGCGCGGGTTTTATCGGATCGCATCTGACCGATCGGCTGCTTGACGCCGGTCTGAAGGTCAGGGTACTGGACGATCTGTCGACCGGCAAACGGAAAAACCTGCCTGCCAATTCCTCCCTTGAATTTATCGAAGGCGAT
>JAUSDQ010000311.1 GCA_030650525.1 Sulfuricaulis sp. | reverse complement strand
TAAAGAGGGCGATCTGTTCGTTTACCCGCGCGAGCCGCGCGACATCGAGGCTTCGGCCATCATCCGCGAGTGCGTGCAGAACGGCGGCGGCGTCCCGACACCGTCGGGGCGCGTCGGCGTGTGGCTGGATTCGCCGCTGATCGACATGCTGCACGGCGAGGGTTACACCGACAAACACTTCCCGGCGATGTATCGCCAGTTCATCCGCTACGGCATCGACATCACCAAGCTGCCGATGCTGATCTACCCGTCGCTGCACTACCAGAACGGCGGCATCGAGATCAACGAGCGTTGCGAGACGGATATTCCCGGCCTGTACGTGGCGGGCGAAGCCACCGGCGGCCTGCATGGACGCAACCGCCTGATGGGCAACTCGGTGCTCGACTACAACGTGTTCGGGCAGCGCGCCGGACGATATGCCGGCGAATACGCCAAAACGGTCAAACTCGGCAAACTGAGCCTGGCGCACCTCGACGCCTACGAGAAGGAATTGGCGGAGGCCGGCGTGAAGACCGACCTGGTAACCCCGGTACTGTTGCCGTCCTACGCACCCAAAGATGTCAAGAAGCGCCAGTTGCTGCGCGGCGGCAATGCGCTGCCCGGCTCATCGGTGCTGCAAAACCGCCTGTTTGATGAAAGCCCCGGCGCCTGACGCACCGGAATTCAGAACCCCGAAATCAAAATAATGACGCACATTGACGACAAGATAATCGAACTGGCGCGTACCGCGCTCAGCTTCGAATACGGCGAGGAGCACTTCTATCGCCATGCAGCCGAGATGACGAAAAACCCCAGCGGCAAGGCCATGTTCATCCGCCTCGCGGAAGAAGAGCCGGAGCGCATGGAGGACATGCACACGCTGTTTGGCTCTATCATCGGCCAGGAGTTATGGCAACAACTTGCTGCCGAAGAGTCGGCGAACGCCCATCCGTCGAGAGTGATCGCCGAGATGGAAGCGGCTGTTGCCCAGCGGGGGATGGGAGCCGTCGCCGACGATGCGCAGGCGCTGCGCATGGCGATGGAACTGGAACGCCGGATCATCCACCTGCTGAAGGATATGTCCGAACACCTCAAGGATCCCGACATTATCAAACTGGCTGAAAAGATGATCATGGAGGAAAACTCCCAATATGATGCCCTGCAGGCGCAGTTGGATAGCTTGCAGAACGTCGGGTTATGGCTGGACACCCCCGAGTTCCGCATGGATGGAAGGTTCTGAACGGGCAATCTTATGGATACTACCCTACGCATTACCTCGGCCCGTGAAGGTAACTCCTTCGTTGCGCAAATTGAAAAGATCAGCGACCAGACGCTGCTGGCCTGCTACCAGTGCGGCAAGTGTTCTGCCGGTTGCCCGATGGCGGCCCACATGGACGTGCTGCCCAACCAGATGATCCGCATGGCGCAACTGGGGATGCAGAAACAATTGCTGGCAACGAACGCCATCTGGATGTGCGTGTCGTGCCTTACCTGCAACTCGCGTTGCCCGAAAGGCATACGCATCGCCGAGGTCTTCGAAGCGTTGCGCCGGACAGCGTTGCGCGCCGGACAGCGCGACGACCACCTTAAAATCATGGAACTGACCCCCGAGGCGCGCAGCGTATTACCGCCGATCGCCACGATCAGCGCCATGCGTAAACTGACTTCCTGATGGAAAGCCCTAACCGATGAAGCTTGCCTACTATCCCGGCTGCACACTGAAAAACCAGGCCACCAATTTCGATGTTTCCACCGTTTCGTCGATGGCGAAACTGGACGTGGAGGTCGAGGAACTGGAGCGTTGGAACTGTTGCGGCACAGTGCATGCGCTGGACTCCGACAACGTCATGAACCGCGTGGCGCCGATAACCAACATGATCCGCGTCAAGGAAGCACAGGCCAAAACGGAAGGCATGGCCAGCGAATTCATGACTTCCTGCGCGATGTGCTACAACACGCTCAAACGCGCCAATATCGATGTGAAGGCCCGTTCTGACGCGCTGGAAACCATCAACAATTTCCTGTCTCTCGAAAAAACCAAATACGAGGGCGACGTCGAGGTGCTTCACCTGCTCGAGTACCTGCGCGACCGCGTCGGTTTCGATAATCTGGCGAAGAAGGTGACAAAGCCGCTCAAGGGATTGCGTGTGGCCTGCTACTACGGTTGCCTGCTGTTGCGCCCGAAAGAGGTCGCCTTCGACGATACCGAGAACCCGACGATCATGGAAAACCTGATCCGCGCCCTCGGTGCCACACCCGTGGAATTTTCGCATAAGTCCGAGTGTTGCGGCGCCCACCAGACGGTCGACAGGCCCGATGTCATCGCCGACCGCACCGACAAGATTATGGGTGCGGCAAGCGAAGAAAAAGCCGATCTGGTGGTGGTGAGCTGCCCGCTGTGCGCCTTCAATCTGGACTACCGTCAGGATGACGCGAAGCGCCTCAATCCGGACTTCCACAATATGCCGGTGCTCTACTTCACCCAGTTGATGGCGGTGGCATTCGATTGCGACAAGTCCGCGCTGCGCTTCGATCTGCAGCATATCGATCCGCTGCCTGTATTGGCGGCTCGCGGCCTGAGCTAAGGAGGAGAGTATGTATTTCAACGACCTCAAACAGATTCGCGGCAAAGTTTACATCAGCAACGATTGGTGCAAAGGATGCGGCTTTTGCGTACAGTTTTGCCCCAAGGGAGTGTTGGACATGTCTCCCGAGTTCAACGCCAAGGGCTACCATCCGCCCTATGTGAAAAACCCGGATGCCTGCCACGATTGCATGTTTTGCCAGATGATCTGCCCCGAATTTTCCATCTATGTGAAATTGGAAGAAGTAACCGATAAAGGAGAAACAAATAAGTGAAAACTGTCACCGCTGATCCCAAAGGGGTCGACTCCGGCCCACATTTCATGGATGGCGACCACGCGCTGGCTGAAGGCGCGCTGGCGGCTGGATGCCGTTTTTTTGCCGGCTATCCCATCACGCCCTCGACTGAAACCGCCGAGCGTTTTGCAGAACGTGCACCGGAGGTGGGCGCACTGTTCATCCAGATGGAGGACGAACTCGCCTCCATCGCCGCCTTGATCGGCGCGGCATGGGCCGGACAAAAATGCATGACCGTAACCTGCGGCCCCGGCTTTTCCCTGATGGTGGAAAATCTCGGCCTGGCTTGCATGACAGAAACGCCGATGGTGATCGCCAACGTGCAGCGCGGCGGCCCGTCCACCGGCCTGCCCACGCTGACCGCCCAGCAGGACATGATGCAGGCGAAATGGGGGCCGCATGGCGATAACGCCATCATCGCCCTGTGCCCGGACAGCCCGCAGGAATGTTTCGACCTCGCCGTCGAGGCCTTCAATCTGTCGGAGTTCTACCGGGTGCCGGTCATCATCCTGACCGACGAAACCGTCGGCCATATGCACGAAAAAGTAGTTATCCCGCCCGCCGACCAGATCAAGGTGGTGCCGCGCAATAACTACAGCGGCCCCAAGGAAGACTGCCGCCCCTACAAGTTTGACGGCAAAGGCGGCCATCCCATGGTGCGCGCGGGTGATGGATACAACTTCCATGTCACCGGCCTGACCCACAACGAGAAGGGGTATCCGGCCATGACCGCCGAGCAGAACAAGAAGGTCGTGACCCATTTGATGGAGAAGATCAACGGCAATGCCGACCAGATTATCCGCCTCGACGAGGATCAGATCGACGGTGCCGACGTGGTGGTGGTGTCCTATGGCATCACTTCCCGGATCGCCGTCAAGGCCATCCAGGATGCACGCAAGGAAGGTATGAAAGTCGGTTCGTTGCGCCTGATCACCATCTGGCCGTTCTGCGAGAAACGCATCCGTGAAATATCCGCCAAGGTCAAGGCCATCGTAGTGCCCGAAATCAATTATGGCCAGATGGTGCTCGAAGTAGAACGCAACGCCGGCGGCCGCTGCAAGGTCATCAGCGTCAATCACTGCGGTGGCGCGGTGCATGATCCGGAGGTCATCCTGGACGCCATCAGAAAGGCAAACCAATGAGTACTGAAATCGGAAAATTCAAGGCAGGCAGCCCCATGGCCGACACCCTGCGCATGGACCGGATGCCGCACATCTGGTGTCCCGGCTGTGGCATCGGCTCCGAAGTGAACTCCTTTGCCGATGCCGTCAAGCGCAGCGGCATCGATCCCAAGAAACTGGTTGTGGTGTCGGGCATCGGCTGCACCGGACGTGTTGCGGGCTATGTCAATTTCGACTCTATGCATACCACGCACGGTCGCGCCATTCCTGTCGCCACCGGCATCAAGCTGGCCAACCCTGAACTGACGGTGGTGGTGTTCAGCGGCGAGGGCGACCTGGCCGGTATCGGCGGCAATCATTTGATACATGCCGCACGGCGCAACATGGATCTGGTGGTCATCTGCAACAATAATTTCACCTATGGCATGACAGGTGGACAAGTGACACCGACCACGCCAGGCTCGGCCATCGCCTCGACTACGCCTTACGGCAACTACGAATACCCGTTCAGCCTGCCGTTCCTGATGGATGCCGCCGGCGCCACCTACATCGCACGCTGGACATCGATGCATTCGCGCAACGTTACCCAGTCGATCGAGGAAGCGCTGCTGCGCAAGGGCTTCTCCTTTATCGAGATCATTTCGCCCTGCCCGACGCTCTATCTGCGCCGCAACCGCCTCGGCGACGGCGTCGACCAGCTTCAGAATTATCAGGATAACTCGATTCTCAAGCATGGTGCCGACACCCGTGAGACGGCCATCGACTTTCAGGGAAAGATCGTCATCGGCAAATTTGTCGAGAAGAACAAGCCTACCTATCTGGAATCCGCCGACAAGTGCAGCATCAAGCTGGTCGGGGACGATTACCAGCTCTACGGCAAGACCATTCCCGAACGGGAAGCCGAGGAAAAAGCCGAGAAGGAGCGGATTGCCGCTCGCCGCGCTGCCATGGCAGAAGCGGAAAAGCAGGAAGAGGCTGCTGCACCCTCTAAAGCCGCAGCACCAAAGGCTGTAGTGAAACCGGTGGCTGCGGTGAAGAAAGCTCCCGCAAAGCCTGCGAAAAAGGCTCCGGCGAAGACGGCTGCCGCACCTAAAGCAGCCAAGAAGGCTCCGGCAAAGGCGAAATCCGTGAAGAAGACTGTGGCAAAAGCCAAGCCCGTAAAGAAAACCGCAGCAAAAGCCGTTGCGAAGGCTCCTGCAAAGAAGGCGGCTCCCAAGGCTCCGGCCAAGAAAGCCGCAACCAAGACAGCGAAAAAAGCCGCACCCAAGGCAGCCGTCAAGGCCAAGGCCGCGCCTAAAAAAACCAGCAAGCCTAATAAAACCCGTAAGTAGGAATTGAGCGCATGAGCACACAAGAAATCAGGTTTTCGGGATTCGGCGGTCAAGGTATCATCCGTTGCGCCCTGATCACCGGCAAGGCGCTGTCCCTTTACGATGACAAATTCGCCACCATGACCCAGGCTTTCGGCCCGGAGGCGCGCGGCAGCGCTTGCTCGGCGCAGCTCGTGGTTTCCGATGAGCGCGTCCTGTACCCATACATCACCCACCCCGGAATCCTCATGGCGCTGTCCCAGGAGGCTTACGACAAGTATTACGGTGAACTGCCCAAGGGCGGGATACTGATCGTCGAAGAGGAGCTGGTGAAGCTACGCGGCGAGCATCCGGATCTCAGGTTGCTGCGGGTTCCTGCAACCCGCTATGCCGAAGAGCTGGGCAATCGCCTGTTCACCAACCTCGTGGCGCTGGGCTTTTTTACCGCAGTAACCAAAGTGGTCACCGCCGATGCGATGAAGAAGGCTCTGCCTGGCCTGGTTCCCGACCGGTTCCTGAAGATCAATATCAAGGCCTTCGACAAGGGCTATGAGCATGGCCTTCAGATGATGGGCCAGAAGAACGGTGGAGAGGCGTCATGAGCAAGAAACGCACCGGCGTTTTTGTCTGCCATTGCGGCACCAACATTGCCGCCACCGTCGATGTGGCGCGGGTGGCCAAGGAGATGGCCGGCGAAAACACTGTTGCCTTTACCCAGGAATACGTCTACATGTGCTCGGAGCCGGGCCAGGAGTCGGTGGTTCAGGCGATCAAGGATAACAAGCTGGACAGCGTCGTCGTCACCTGCTGTTCGCCGAACCTGCATGAGAAGACCTTCCGCGATAACGCACAGCGCGCCGGCATCAATAATTTCACCTGCGAAATCGCCAATATCCGCGAGCAATGCAGTTGGGTTCACAACGACAAGGCCAAGGGCACCGAGAAGGCGATCAAGATTTCGCGCAGCGTGGTGCGGCGGGTCAACCGCAACAAACCGATGGATGCGATCGCGGTTCCCGTCACCCGGCGGGCCATGGTCATCGGTGGCGGTATCGCCGGTATTCAGGCCGCCCTCGACATCGCCAATGCCGGCATCGAGGTAGTCCTGGTCGAGAAGCAGGCCACCATCGGCGGCCGCATGCTCCAGCTCTCAGAGACCTTCCCGACTCTGGATTGTTCGCAATGCGTTCTGTCGCCCAAGATGGTCGAGGTGAAACGCCACCCGAAGGTCAAGCTGATGACTTACAGCGAGGTGCAGGAAGTCTCTGGCTCGGTGGGCAACTTCAAGGTCAAAGTACACAAGCGGTCCACTTATGTGGATCCGGACAAATGCAAGATTTGCGACCATTGCACCGTGGTCTGCCCGGTGGTGGTGCCGAACGAATACGAGCTTAACCTGACCGCGCGGCGCGCCATCTACATCCCTTATGCGCAGGCCATTCCGGCCAGCTTTACGCTGGACGAAGATGCTTGTCTGGGTTTGAACCCAGTCGTTTGCGGCAAGTGCAAGGATGTCTGCGAAGCGGGCGCGATCGACTACGACATGCGGTCGCAGACGGTGACCGAGGATGTGGGCGCCATCGTGGTGGCGACCGGTTTCGATCTCTACGATCAGGAGAATATGCCCGAAATGGGCGGTGGCAAGATCGAAGACGTGCTCGACGGCCTCCAATTCGAGCGCCTGATCTCCGCATCGGGCGCAACCAAGGGTCATGTGCTGCGGCCTTCCGACCATAAGGAACCCAAGGATGTGGTGTTTATCCAGTGCGTGGGATCGCGCGATCCCGCGAAGCATTGCGCCTACTGTTCCAAGATATGCTGCATGTACACCGCCAAGCATGCGCGCCTCTACAAGAAGCATGTCCCGGATGGGCGCGCCTACGTGTTCTACATCGACATCCGCTCCGGCGGCAAGGGCTACGAAGAATTCGTGCAGCGTACCATGGAGGACGACGATACCCTCTACCTGCGCGGTCGCGTTTCCAGGCTTTACCGGAAGGATGGCAAGATCAAAGTACTGGGTACCGACACCCTGTCCGGACAGAACGTGGAGATCGATGCCGATATGGTGGTGCTGGCGCTCGCGATGGTTCCGTCGAAGGGAACCGTGGAGATCGCCAAGACACTCAAGATCGGCCGAGACAAGGATGGTTTTCTGGCCGAGGCCCACCCCAAGCTGAGACCGGTCGAAAGCGTTACCGGCGGTATCTATCTGGCAGGCGCAGCGCAGGCTCCCAAGGATATTCCCGAGACCGTCGCCCAGGCGGGCGCGGCGGCGGCCAAGGTGATCGCCCTGCTGTCGCAGGCGAACCTCAGCCGTTCGCCGCTGATCGCCAAGGTGCGCCGTTCGCACTGTACCGGTTGCGGGATGTGTGTCGAAGCATGCCCGTTCACTGCGATCCGGCTGGATAATGGCAAGGCACTGGTGAATGAGGCGCTTTGCGAAGGCTGCGGCAGTTGCTCGGCCACCTGCCTGCGCGCCGCTATCGATGTCAAGAACGTCACGCAGTTGCAGATCCACGAAATGATCGAGGCATGCCTTGCGGTATAAAAAGGAAACCGCATGAAAGAAGGAAACCATAATGAAAGAAAAAAGATAGATGTCTGAACAACAAGATTACGAACCCAGGATCGTCGCCTTCCTGTGCAAGTGGTGCTCGTCGGCGGGCAGCGATCTGGCGGGCGTTTCGCGGATACAGTATCCGGCGAACGCGACACCGATCACCGTCCCGTGCACGGGTGCCATATCGCCCATGTACATCCTGTCGGCCTTCAATAAGGGAGCGGACGGCGTGTTGGTGTCGGGCTGCCATATTGGCGACTGCCACTATATCGAGGGCAACTTCCTGGCGCGGCGCAAGATGCATTTGATCATGGAGCTGATCGAATTCATTGGTGTCGAACCGAACCGCTTCCGCATGTCATGGGTGTCGGCCGCCGAAGGTGCCAAATTTGCCCGGGTCATCACGGATTTCGTCAATGACCTGAAGCCGCTCGGGCCGCAGGATAAGCTGAAGAGGGCGGAACGGGTATGATAAATATACAGGACATCCGCGACACCGCGAGAGACATGCTCACCAAGGGCGAAGTCCGTGCCGTCGTCGGCTATCGGCGAGGCAGCCGCGGCATGCTCGCCGAACCGGCTTTCATCACCGACCCCGCGCAGGCCGACGATCTGGTATGGGATCCGACCTGTTTCCACAATCTTTCATTGTATCTGGTCGAAGACCGCAAGTTTCTGACGCACCTGCGCAAGACCGCGAACGCACCCATCGCAATCATCGCCAAGGGATGCGACGCGCGCTCTATCGTCGTGCTGTTGCAGGAACACTATTTCAAGCGCGAGGATGTCTACATCATCGGCGTATCCTGCGAGGGTACCGGGGTAGTGGATGAGCGCAAGCTGGCTCCGCTTCTGAGCGGCGCATACGCGACAAACGCTGCTTTCGACGGCGACGATTTTGTATTCACCACTGCGGAAGGCG
Organism: Sulfuricaulis sp.; assembly: GCA_030650525.1. Lineage (GTDB taxonomy): Bacteria > Pseudomonadota > Gammaproteobacteria > Acidiferrobacterales > Sulfurifustaceae > Sulfuricaulis. The sequence goes on along the minus strand of JAUSDQ010000311.1, from coordinate 4,167 downwards.
AGAAGCGCCTGCCGGCCCGCGAGGTGATGGCAGACCGCTGCCTGGAATGCCGCAACCCTTTTCCCAAGGAACACAATGCGGTGTTCGGCGAAGACAAGACCGGTCGCCAATTGGCGGAACCGTTCGCCGCGCTGACCAAGTTCGAAGCGCAAGGAAGCGGCGAGCGCTGGGATTTCTGGAGCCACCATTTCGACCGTTGCATCCGCTGCTTCGCGTGCCGCTCGGTGTGCCCGATGTGCTACTGCGACGAGTGCGTGGTGGACAGCATCACCTTCCCGGTGACCGCTGAAACCACGGCTGAGGACAAAGCCAACCGCATCCGCTGGATCGAGCGTTCGGCGGTGCGCTCCGAAAACATCACCTATCTCATGACGCGCGCCATGCACCTGGCCGGACGCTGCACCGATTGCGGCGAGTGCGAACGCGCCTGCCCGGTCAATGTCCCGATCCGGCTGCTCAACAACAAAATGGAACGGCAAGCACGCGAAAAATTCGGTTTTGAGCCTGGTGCGAGTATCGGAGGGCCGTCGCTGGTGGCCTCCTTCCTCGATAGCGACCCCGGCGATTTCATCAGGTAACAGCATGGAAAAAATTCTAGACAAGAAACAACTCGACGGCTGGGTTGCCGCATTGACCGAATGGGAGGTTCATGCGCCGGCGCTGGAAGACGGCATCTGGACGTATCAGCCGGTCAAGGGTGCCGTCCGGCTCGATCATCCCAACACCAACCAGTCGCCCAAGGGGTTTGCTTTTCCCCAGCGCGAAATATTTTTCTCGTTCGAGCAGATCAAGGGCGAGCCGCCGCGCCTGACCCAGATACTGCCGAAGGAGCAGCGCCATGCCGTGTTCGGCGTGCGCCCCTGCGATGGCCGCGGAGTGCCGCGCATGGACAAGGTGTTCACCGACCATGTCGAAGATCCCTATTACAATGCGCGCCGCAAGAACGTCGCCTATGTGGGATTGGCCTGCAACAAGCCGCCCAGCCCGAACTGTTTCTGCCTGTCGGTTGGAGGATCGCCGGTTTCCACCGACGGCCTCGACGTTCAGCTGACCGATCTGGGCGACCGCTACTTCGTAAAGGCCATCACCGAAACAGGCAAGGCGCTGATGAAGGCTGGCAGCAGCCTGCTCACCGACCCGTCCCCTGCCGACCAGAAGCAGGTGAAACAGGTGCATACCGATGCGGTGGCGCATCCGCAACGCAAGATCAACGATCCGGACGGTGCGCCCGCCAAACTGAAGGTGAGCTTCAATTCGCCGCTGTGGGAAGAAATGGCGCGCGCCTGCATCGGTTGCGGCATCTGCACCTTCCTGTGCCCGACCTGCCATTGCTTCGACATCAACGACGAGGTGCAAAACAAGGCGCCGCTGAAGGGCCAGCGGGTGCGCACGTGGGACAACTGCCAGTTCCCGGATTTCACCATGCACTCGTCCGGCCACAATCCGCGCGAAAATACCGGCGCACGGCTACGACAGCGGGTAAACCACAAATTTCAGTATTTTCACGAAAATTTCGGGATGCATCAATGTACCGGTTGCGGCCGCTGCATCAGCGGATGCCCAGTGGGGATCGATATTGTCGCCGTAGTCAATAAGGTAACCGAACATGCCGGATAACATCTATCTTCCGCAACTGGCCAGGGTCGCCTCCATCAAGGAAGAAGTGGCGGGCGAACGTTCCATTAAAACCTTCCGCGTCGAGCCGGTGGACGGTGAACTCTTCGAGCATCAGTGCGGCCAATGTGCCATGCTTTCCATCTTTGGCCGCGGCGAATCGATGATTTCAATTGCCTCCTCGCCGCTGATCAGGGAATACAAGCAATTCAGCATCATGCGCGTGGGGCGGGTGAGTTCCGCTTTTCATGAACTGGAGGTCGGCGATGTCATCGGCATTCGTGGTCCTTACGGCAACAACTTCCCGATTGATGACTGGCGTGGCAAGAATCTGATCTTTATCGGAGGCGGCTGCGGTCTGGCGCCGATCTGGCCGGTGATTACCACGGCGGTGGCGCAGCGCGACAATTTCAAGAATATCACCGTGTTCTACGGCGGACGTTCACCGCGCGATATCATGTACCGGACGGAACTTGAAAAGCTGCGCGGTGCTGCCGATGTCCATCTGTCCGTGGACAAGGCTGAGGAGGGCTGGGAGTCCTATTGCGGTTTCGTGCCCGCCAACGTGATGGACAAGGCGCCCTCGCCCAGCAATGCCATTGCGATCACCTGCTGACCGCCGATCATGATCAAGTTCGTGATCCAGAACCTGCGCCAGATCGGCTTTACCGACGAACGAATTTACACTACCATCGAAAATAAGATGAAATGTGGCGTGGGCAAATGCGGCCGCTGCAACGTCGGCAAGGACTATGTATGCGTCAAGGGGCCGGTTTATTCGTGGGCAGAGTTGAAGAATTTGCCGGAAGAATATTAACAGGTAGGGCGGATGAGCCGAAGGCGTTATCCGCCGGATGAATCTTCACGTAAGATTTCACAACCGGCGGAAGGCGCTACGCTTTGCCGTCCTGCGCGGCTGCAAGCAACAAAAATTTGGCAATTAAGGGGGTAAGGAACTATGAATATCAGCGGTATGCTTTACGGAGCGCAATTGCTCAAAATTGTTGACTTTCCGGCCTCCGAGGTGCTCGGCCCGGAAGCCAGCGAACATGAAATCCACAGCATGATCGAGCGTTGCGGCTCGGTCTTCGTCAAGCCCATTTTCAGGGGTGGCGTCGGCAAGAAGGGCAAGTCCGGGCTGATCGGACGCGCCAGCGATCTGAAATCGGCGCTGGCCGAGAAAGAACGTCTGTACTTTGCCGAATACAAGGTTGGCGATGTCGTTTACAAGTCGCGCGGGGTCACCTTCGAGGGCGCGGTTCCTGCCAAACATGAAATTTACTTCTCGATCACCGATTCGACCCGCTACCGCGCGCCGGTCATGACGCTCACCCATCACGGCGGCATGGACATCGAGGAGCTGGACAAGACCCAGATCATCGAGGTGCCGTTCGACCCGCTGACCGGGCTAAAGTCCTTCATCGTTTCCAATGCGCTGACCGACCTCGGCGCGCCACGCGAGATCATCTCGCCGCTGGTGCAGCACCTGCCGAAGCTGTGGGATCTGTATCATCATTACGGCATGTCGACGATGGAGCTCAATCCCATCCGCATGATGGAGGGTAAATCCGGCTCGCTGATACCGGTGGCCTGCGACTTCAAGTGTGGTTTTGACCGCGACGACCCGCGTGTAAACCGTTTGAACCTGCCCGTTGACTTGTTCGTTACCGAGGCCAACGACTTCGAGCAGGAGATTAACGAGCTGCGCACCTATCAGGGACAGAGTGACGTTTACGTGATCAACGAGAAGGGCACCATCCTGGCGCCCACCTTCGGCGGCGGCGCAAACTCGCTGGTCACGGAAGTGCTCGGCAACGATGCCATCATCTCCTCGGATTTCGGCGGTAACCCGCCCTACGAAAAAATGTACGAAGTAATGCGCATCTGCCTGAAGTATTATCTTAAACAGTCGAATGTGTTATTCGTCATCGGCGGCAAGGCCAACAACACGGACATCTTCGTCACGTTCCGGGCGATGGCCGACGCGTTGCGCGATTATTTCAGCGAACACGGCCCGACGCCGATGTATGTGGTGATCGGTCGCGGCGGTCCCAATGTGATACGCGGCATGGGGGTGTTCAAGGATGTGCTCGACTCGTTGCGGATACCCTACCGAATTTTCGGTTTCGATTCCGCGATGACCGATGTGGTGAATTATGCCCAGGAGGCGGATCGCTGGATGAAGAGCGGCGGTCGCGCTGAAGTGGCGAAAGTGCTGGGCTTGCCAGCCAACGCCTAAACATTATTGAAAAACATTTCACCACGAAGCACACGAAGGCCACGAAGAAAAGCATTCAAAGATAGGATGCGCATCGAATGGTCGCCAATTAAATCTTCGCGCTCTTCGTGTGCTTCGTGGTGAATATACAAAATATGAATTAAGCAAAGGTGATAGCAATGAGAAAGCCCGGTATTAAAGATTTTAAATATTTCGTCGGCATCCGCTCGCTGGCCGAGATTGCGACCAAAGAAGACCGCGTCTGCGTATTGAACATTACGGGAAATGAATCCCGCGCCGTGACCCCGGTCAGCCACGCCTATTCCGGCGGCAAC
>JAUSDQ010000173.1 GCA_030650525.1 Sulfuricaulis sp. | reverse complement strand
GGGCGCAACACCTCGCGCGCCTCGCGGCACATTTCGGAAATTTTCGTGGTGCGTGGGCGGTGGTGCTTTTCTTCAAACAAATCGGCAATCTCTTCCTTGCTCTTGTGCACCACCGGGGCCACGATGTGCGACGGTGGCTCGTGCGCCAGCTGTAAAATGTATTCGCCAAGATCGGTCTCAAGCACGTCCAAGCCCTGGGCTTCGAGCGCGTCGTTGAGGCCGCACTCCTCCGAGACCATGGACTTCGACTTAACCACCTTGTGCAGTCCATGCTGGCGCGCGATATCCACCACGATGCGGTTCACCTCACTGGCAGTCTCGGCCCAATGCACCACCGCACCGCGCGCAGTCGCTTCCTGCTCGAAGCGCAGCAGGTAACGGTCGAGATTCCTGATGACTTTCTCGCGGATGTCCGTAGCCGCGTCGCGAATTTTCTCGAAGTTCGGCAGTTCCGCAATCGCCGCCGCGCGGCCATCCACGAACTTCGTCTGGAGCTTTTCCAGCGCCTTTTGCAGTTTTTCATTGCGCAGGTTCTCACTCGCCTTGCGCTTGAAATGCATCGCGGTTACTTGCATACACCATTCTCCCCTGCCAGCACTTCAGCGACATGCAGTACCCGCGTCTGAAGATCGCCGCGGCGGCGCAACCGGCCTTCGATATTCATCAAACAGCCCAGATCGCCGGCCACGATGGCACCGGCACCGGTCTGGACAATGTGTTCGCATTTGTTGTCGGCCATGCGCGCGGAGATGTCACCGAACTTGACCGAAAAGGTGCCACCGAAACCGCAGCAGGTCCTGGATTCGCGCATCTCGGTCAGTTTCACACCCGGCATCCTCGCCAGCAGCGCGCGCGGCTGCGCCTGCACACCCAGCTCGCGCAGGCCGGAACAGGAATCGTGATAGGTCAGCGAACCGGAATAGTTTCCGGGAATGTTCTGGAGCTTAGCGACATTGACCAGGAAATCGGTCAGTTCATAGGTGCGGGCGGACAGGCGCTTAATTGATTCGATCACGTCCGGGTCGTCCTTGAACAGCGGCGGATAATGTACCCGGATCATGCCGGCGCAGGAACCGGACGGCGCGACAACGTAATCACAGCCATCGAATTCCTGCAGGACTTTCAGCGCCAGCGCTTTCGCGACCTGCTGGTCACCCGAGTTGTAACCCGGCTGACCGCAACAGGTCTGGGTGGATGGTACTACCACTTCACAACCGGCCGCCTCCAGCAAACGCAACGCCGCGAACCCGATGCTCGGCCGCATCAGATCTACGAGGCAGGTGACAAACAGGCCAACGCGCATGCTGGCGCATTCTACATCGTGTACCGCCGGTTTGTTCAGCACACTCTGCTTCGCATTATGAAAGGCCGTGCGCGAGATCCTTCTTGATATCCTCCAGGTCTTCCAGTCCCACCGAAATCCGGATCAGGCCATCGCTGATACCGGCCTCGGCACGCTGCTCGGGTGTCAGCCGCCCGTGCGTGGTCGTGGCCGGATGGGTGATGGTAGACTTGGTATCGCCCAGATTCGCGGTGATGGAAATCACGCGCGTGCTGTCGATCAGCTTCCAGGCCGCGTCCTTGCCACCATCCAGTTCGAACGACACGATGCCGCCGAAACCGGACTGCTGCTTCTTGGCCAGTTCGTGCTGCGGGTGGGAAGCCAATCCTGGATAGTAAACGCGCTTCACGCGTTTTTGCTTTTCCAGCCATTGCGCCAGTTCCAGCGCATTGGCGCTGTGTGCCTTCACGCGCAGGCTCAGCGTCTCCAGCCCCTTGAGGAACACCCAGGCGTTGAACGGGCTTAATGAAGGCCCGCAGGTGCGCATAAAGCCATAGACCTTCTCGCCCACGAGTTCCTTGTTGCCAATCACGGCGCCGCCAACACAGCGCCCCTGGCCGTCGAGATACTTGGTCGCGGAATGAATCACAATATCGGCGCCGAGCTTCAACGGCTGCTGCAACACCGGCGTACAGAACACGTTGTCCACCACCAGCAGGCAGCCTTTGGCGTGCGCGATTTTCGCGAGCCGCGCGATGTCAGCGATCTCGGTCAGCGGATTGGACGGCGTTTCCAGGAACAGCAGCTTCGTGTTCGGCTTGATCGCCTTTTCCCACGCGGCGTAATCCGTGAGCGACACGTAGCTCGTCTCGATCCCGAACTTGGCGAGATAGTTGTTGAACAGCAGCACCGAGGCGCCGAAGATGTTGCGCGAGGAAACGATGTGATCGCCGCTCTTGAGCAGCGCGAGGCAGGTCGAGAGAATCGCCACCATGCCGGAGGCCGTGGCCACGCATTTCTCGCCGCCTTCCAGCGCCGCCAGGCGCTCCTCGAACGCGCGCACGGTGGGATTGGTGAAGCGCGAGTAGATATTCCCCGGCTCCGCGCCGGAAAACCGCGCCGCCGCCTCCGCCGCGTTCTTGAACACGTAGCTGGAGGTGAGAAAGATCGGCTCGGAATTCTCGCCTTCGTTCGTGCGATGCTGCCCCGCCCGCACCGCACGCGTATCAAAACCCCATTGATCGATATCGTCAGACATGCCTGCTGCTCCTCAAATTCAAGGTTATGGCGCAGGCTTGCGGAGAACGGCGGACAACAAAAAAGCCGCGAATGCGGCTAGAGCGGGATACTCTCGCTTTAGCGGCATTTGTATCGCGCCCGCAAGCTGAAGCTCAAATCGGCGCCAATCGAAACAAAAGTTATACCACCGGCGCAGCGGTGTCAATACGAAATGCAGCGCTACACACTGAGTCAACGATTGCCTCCAAAAATGTAGGTTGGGTTGAACGCAGTGAAACCCAACGTCCATCGCTGTTCAGATTTTCGTTGGGTTTCGCTACCGCTCAACCCAACCTACGGGCTCGATGTAAATATCTAGAGCCCATGACTAAATTGACTTCTTGAGTAGTTCAACTGCGATCACCTTGAGAAAATCGAAAGGTAGCGCGCCACCTTTATCTTTTGCATACCTCAGGAGCTTGCGCCAAACTTTCTCGGAACGCACAGAGTCAAGGAATTCGTGGCCTGCCCAATTTAAACCAATTACGTACACACGGATAATGCGACCCGTTTTCGTCAACTCTGGCTCGAAATCAATCATTCCAGCCTGTGCAAGCAATAGCTGGTGATACATGATCGTTGCCTCGTCGTAATCCTCAATACGAAGCACCTTTTCAGCCTTCAAAGATGACCGAGACTCAAGGAAGAAGAGAATCTTCCGAATCAACTTCATGTCACAGATTCAATCTGTCCCCCGGGTCCTAACTTGAATTCAATTGTTGAAATTTATGTTGCGGTATCATATTTGTTCTTTTGGCGACATGAGTCAAGTTGAGATGCGTATCACTTGATGTTTTTGGATCCCCGTACTCGCCGCCGAGCATCGCAGCCCGCCACGGGGGTGTCGCGAGACTTTCGATCGAGCCCGAGGCGCGTAGTATGCGCCCGGCGAGTTAGGCGAGCGCCGGGGCGGGCGAGAAGCGCAGGAAGGGGTCGGCGGCTCCGGGGCGTGCTTTCTTTGGTTTCTTTCTTTGCACGAGCAAAGAAAGAAACCCGCCCGCGGTGCGGAAAACCGCAATTAGGTTTTGAGATCGCGCGCAAAGCGCGCGATACCTTGTTAAAACCTGAATACCCGCCTTCGCGGAGATGACAACAATGTTGCAGGGGCGGAGCCACCCGCAAATAGTTTTTGAATGGTGCGCGCAGCGCACCCTACATTAAAAATAATATGACGCATGCATACGGCGCAATACACTTCGCTATTGCGCCCTACAGCGCTGCCGTGGGTCAGCCACCCAAAAATTATGCGTCGCCGCAGGCGACACATTGCAAGAGAAAGGAAAAATTACCTTGGGAAGCTCAACACTTCCGCGCTGACAAGATCGTTACCGTTATTTTGTCCGCCGCTGCTGCGGCCGGTCTTGGCGCCGTCGTTGCGTTGGCGTTCGATGCGGTCGAGATACTCGCGGCTGATATCGCCGGTGATGTACTCGCCGTTGAAGCAGGAGCAATCGAAGTGTTGGATCTTGGGGTTGCCCTCGCGCGCGGCTTCGATCAGGTCGGATAGGTCCTGGTAAACGAGTTTGTCGGCGCCGATGACCTGGGCGATCTCGTCTTCGGTGCGGCCGTTGCCGATCAGTTCCTCGCGCGACGGCATGTCGATGCCGTACACGTTGGGGAAGCGCACCGGCGGCGCGGCCGAGGCGAAATACACCTTGCGCGCGCCGGCGTCGCGCGCCATCTGGATGATCTGCTTGCTGGTCGTGCCGCGCACGATGGAATCGTCCACCAGCAGCACGTTCTTGCGCCGGAACTCGACGTCGATGGCGTTCAGTTTCTGGCGCACCGATTTCTTGCGCTCGGCCTGGCCGGGCATGATGAAGGTGCGGCCGATGTAACGGTTCTTGATGAAGCCCTCGCGATAGGGGAGATCGAGCTCGTAGGCCATCTGCAAGGCCGCCGTGCGTGAGGTGTCGGGGATCGGGATGACCACGTCGATGTCCACGTCCGGCCAGACGCGCTTGATCTTGCCGGCTAGGCGCTCGCCCATGCGCAGCCGCGTCTTATGCACGTAGATGCCGTCTATCATCGAGTCGGGACGGGCCATGTACACGAACTCGAAAATGCACGGGGAGTGCATCGGCTTTTCGGCGCACTGCTGACTGTGCACCTGGCCGTTCAAGTCCACCACGATGCACTCGCCCGGCGCGACATCGCGCACGTAATCGAAACCGACGACATCGAGCGCGACCGACTCCGAGGCGAACATATATTCCGTCCCGCCCTCGCCCTCGCGCTTGCCCAGCACCAGCGGACGGATGCCGTAGGGATCGCGGAAAGCCAGAATGCCGAAACCCGCAATCAGCATGGTCACGGCGTAAGCGCCGCGGCAACGCCGGTGCACGGCGGCCACGGTGCGGAAAATGTGGTCCGGCGCGAGGCGCAGCTTGGCGACCGCCTGCAGCTCGTGCGCGAAAACGTTGAGCAGAATCTCGGAGTCCGAGTCGGTGTTGATGTGCCGCAGATCATCGCGGTACAGCTCGTCCTTGAGCTGATCGGCGTTGGTCAGGTTGCCGTTATGCGCCAACGCCAGACCATAGGGTGAATTTACATAGAACGGCTGGGCCTCGGCCGGGGAATCGCAGCCCGCCGTGGGATAGCGCACGTGGCCAATGCCCATATTGCCCTTGAGGCCAAGCATGTGGCGCTCCTGGAACACGTCGCGCACCTGGCCGTTGTCCTTGCGCAGGTGGATACGCTTGTCGTCGCAGGTCAGGATGCCCGCGGCATCCTGTCCGCGATGTTGCAGAACCAGCAGGCCATCATAGATCGCCTGGTTTACCGGGGACTTGGCGAGAATACCGATAATGCCGCACATGCAGGGAAAACCTCCTGTGCTTAAAGCGTGATTCTACCCGTAGCGGAGGTGGCGGGCAATATCGCGTGGAATATATCCGGCCACGTACACCGCGGCACGCTCGAAATACGGCGAGAAACTGGAATCACGCCACCAGGGACGCTGAGGAAAAGACGTCAGCCCGGCGACCAGGAAAATGGCAATCACGATGGCAGCACCGCGCGCCGCGCCGATCACGCCGCCCAGCGCTTTATTGGCGATGCGCAAGCTGCGCTTGGGCGGGATGTATTTATGAATCAACCACGACACCACCATGCCCAGCACAAAGACCACGACAAAAATCAGCGCAAAGGCCAGCAACTGACGCAGCATGGGCTCATCGGAAATCTTGGTGAAAAGATGCGAAACCGTACCGGCAAAGAACCAGGCCAGCACAAACGAGAGCACCCAGGTCAGCGCTGAAATCACTTCCCGCACCAGGCCGCGCCAGGCGCCCAAGAAAGCGGATATCAGCAGCACGACAAGGATCGCAAGATCAAGGGCATTCATGATTGTCATGGATAAGATTGCACCGCGCCCGGCACGCCGGTTTCCTTGCGAATCTGCGCCTGTGCCTTGGCCGCCTGTTCCTTGTTGTGGAACGGCCCGACACGCAAGCGCAGGGCCATTTTTCCGGCGACCGTCACGGTTTCCGTGTGCACCGTATGCCCATGGCTCTTGAGCTTGTCACGCAGGTGGATGGAATTTTCGCTGTTGGAAAAAGTCCCTACCTGCACGATCCAACCTTTTGTGATCTTCTCCGCCGGAGCGGAAACCTTCGCTGACTTTTCCGGCGCGGGTTCCGTAGTCGTCTTCTTGGCGGCGGCCGGTTTATCCGCCGGAGCGGCGGGTTTGGTTTCCGTTTGCTGTGTGCTTTCGGCGGCCACAGGCACTGTTATTGTTTTCGATATGACCCCGCTTACTTCATGGTCCCGGGTTTCCTCATTCCTGACCGGCGCCACCACCAGCTTGGTGTCAGCGACTACCTTACGCGCGGGAGCTTCAGTGGCGCCCTTGAGTTCCGCTGGCGGTTCACGCTCGTTCAGAACCATGGGCACAAAAATCACCACCAGCGCGACCAGAACGATCGCGCCGACAATGCGGTATTTAGGATTGAATTCGGGACGGGCGTCGTTTCGGTCCGCCATGGTCATCACACCTTGCCGAGGGCGGCCAGTATATCACCGACGGTATGAAAGGAACCAAAAACGACAATGCGGTCGGCGGCGGACGCCTCGCGGCGGGCGGCCGCATAGGCCTGGTGCACGTCATCGAATCCCGGCGTGGGAATCTTTATCCCGGCCGCCACCAATGACTCGATGAGTTGCGCCGCCGTCGCACCCCGCGGAACATGTAACGTCGCCGGGTACCAGCGATCCACCACGTCCGCCAGGGGACCGACCACCGACACAATGTCCTTGTCCTTGAGCATGCCGATGACCGCCAAGGTGCGGCCGCCGCTACACTGCTGCTTGAGTATCGCCGCCAGCGAGCGCGCCGCCTGGGGATTATGCGCCACATCGAACACGCACAGCGGCTGGCCGGGGAGCACCTGGAAACGGCCGGGAATCACCGCGGCCAGCAGCCCACCGCGGACATCCGCCTGCGTTACCGGAAACCGCTCGGCCAGCGTCTCCAGCGCCATGAGCGCCGCGGCGGCGTTGAACAGTTGATAATCCCCGCGCAGCGCCGGGTACGGCAGGCCAGCCCGCAGGCGCTGGCCGAAACGCCAGCTCCATTCCGTGGCGGTGCGCTCGATAGTAAAGTCCCGGTTGATTTGCAGCAGACCGGCTCCGATCCTGGCCGCCTCTTCGGCGATGACGCGCGGCGGGTTCGGGTCAGCGCAGATCGCCGGATGGGCGCGCCGGAATATTCCCGCCTTCTCGCGCCCGATGGCCTCGCGGGTATTTCCCAGCCACGCCGTGTGATCGATATCGACCGACGTCACGATCGCCACATCGCTGTCGATGGCGTTCACCGCGTCGAGGCGCCCGCCCATGCCGACTTCCAGCACCGCGATGTCGATTTTCGCCGCCTGAAAAAGCTCGAACGCGGCGAGGGTCCCAAATTCAAAATAGGTCAGTGGCACGGTACCGCGCGCGGCCTCAATGCGCTCGAAGGCGGCGCACAGTTCTTCATCGGTGGCGGCACCGCCATCGATACGAACCCGTTCGTTGTAGGTAATCAGATGCGGCGAAGTATAAGCACCGACCTTGTATCCCGCGTGGTGCAGGATCGTCTCGCACAGGGCCGTGGTCGATCCCTTGCCGTTGGTGCCGCTAATGGCGATCGCGGCATAAGCGGGACGGCGCAACCCCATGTTGTCGAGGACAGCATGCACCCGCTCGAGTCCCAGCTCGATGGTGCGCGGATGCAGCATTTCGATCCACGCCAGCCAATCGGAAAGCGTTCGGGTCTTCAGGCGGTTAATGGGATTTATCCTAACAAAAAAATTAGACAGGATTTACAGGATTAAAAACAGGATTAACAGGATTTCTTAAATTCTAAAAATCCTTAATCCTGTAAATCCTGAAAAATCCTGTTAATCCTGTCCATTGCATTTTGTTTGTTGGTGATTCTCAGGGAGATTCCGCGATCCCGGCTTCGGTTTCCGGGCCTTCGTGTGAAACACGGGAGGGGGCAGGCTGACGCATCAGCATCGCCAACAGATTCGCGATTTTGTCGCGCATCTCGCGCCGGTCGATGATTAAATCGATCGCGCCGTGTTCCAGCAAAAACTCCGAGCGCTGAAATCCTTCGGGCAGCTTTTGACGCACCGTCTGCTCGATCACGCGCGGGCCGGCGAAGCCGATGAGCGCGCGCGGTTCGGCCACGACAATGTCGCCGAGCATGGCAAAACTCGCCGATACCCCGCCCATGGTCGGGTCGGTCAACACCGAGATATACGGGATGCCCGCATCGCTCAGGTGCGTGAGCGAAGCGCTGGTCTTGGCCATTTGCATCAGCGACAACAGCGCCTCCTGCATGCGCGCGCCGCCGCTCGCGGAGAAACACACGAGCGGAATTCTTTTCTCGAGGCAGGCGTTCACGCCACGCACGAAGCGCTCGCCCACCACTGCCCCCATCGATCCACCCATAAAACCGAACTCGAAGGCCGCCGCCACCAGTGGCATGTCCATGAGCGCGCCTTCCAATACCACGAGCGCATCGCGTTCGCCGGTGGTTTGCTGCGCTTCGCTCAGGCGGTCACGATATCTTTTGGTGTCCTTGAACTTGAGCGGATCGACCGGGAACAGTGTCGCGCCGATTTCCGCGCGCGGTTCCGGGTCAAGGAAAATATCCAGCCGCCGGCGCGCGCCGATACGCATGTGATGGTTGCACTTGGGACAAACATCGAGGTTGCTCTCGATTTCGGCGATGTACAGCACCGTTCCACAGGCGGGGCACTTCTTCCACAGGCCCTCGGGTACCGAGGCCTTTTTGATGCCCTGCCCCTGACTCTTGATCTTGGGCGGGACCAGCTTGTCGAACCAGCTCATCGGCTTGCTCCGGTCGCGGAGGACGCCGGCGTCTGCGCGGTTCGATCCATGGCCTCGCGCAGACGGGCAATAAAAAACGGCACCTCGGTCAGAATTTTTTCCGGAACCGCCATCATGTCCTCCATGCGCTTGACCACGGCACTGCCGACGATAACGGCATCGGCAAATTCAGCCACCTGGGCGGCCGTCTCGGGGCTGCCGATACCGAAACCCACGCCCAGCGGCAGCTTGGTGTGCTTGCGTATCTCTTTCAGTTTGGCAGCCACCTCGCGGACATCCAGGTTCGCGGCGCCGGTCACGCCACGCAGCGAGACATAATAGATAAATCCACTGGCGGCACGGGCAATTAGTTTGATGCGCTCGATCGGACTCGTCGGCGCCAGCAGGAAAATGGTATCGAGCCCCTGGCTTTTCAGCGCTGCACGAAAGCTGTCCGCCTCCTCCGGCGGAAGATCCACCGTCAACGCCCCGTCGACACCGGCGGCCGCGGCCTCCCTGGCAAAGCGCTCGTAGCCCATCGCTTCGATGGGATTGAGATAGCCCATCAGCACCACCGGCGTATTATTGTCCTTGTCGCGAAACTCGCGCACCATGGCGAGTACTTGTGTCAGACTGATTTTATGTTTCAGCGCGCGTTCGCTGGCGCGCTGGATCACCGGCCCGTCGGCCATCGGGTCGGAAAACGGCACGCCCAGTTCGAGAATATCCGCCCCGCTCTTGACCAGGGCGTGCATCAGGCGCACCGTCGTCCACGGCTCGGGGTCGCCTGCTGTTATATAAGGAATGAGGGCGCGGCGCCCCTGCTGTTTCAACGCCAGGAATTTCTGCGCGATCCGCGACATCAAAATTTTATCCCTTCGAGCGTGGCCACGGTATGTATGTCCTTGTCCCCGCGGCCGGAGAGATTAACCACGATGATTTTCCTTTTCCCAAGCACCGGGGCGAGTTTTTTGGCGTAGGCCAGGGCGTGGCTCGATTCCAGCGCCGGAATAATGCCTTCGGTGCGCGTCAGCTCATGAAATGCTGCAAGCGCTTCCTGGTCAGTGATGGCAACGTACTGCGCGCGCCCTGAATCCTTGAGAAAGGCATGTTCCGGTCCCACGCCGGGATAGTCGAGTCCGGCGGAGATCGAATGGGTTTCCGTGATCTGCCCGTCCTCAGTTTCCAATAAATACGTGCGATTGCCATGCAACACGCCGGGCTTGCCGACGCAGAGCGTCGCCGCATGGTGCCCGGTGGCGATACCCTCGCCGGCGGCTTCCACACCATACAGGGCAACGCCTTTGTCTTTTAAAAAGGGATAAAACAGGCCGATGGCATTGGAACCGCCGCCCACGCAGGCCACGAGCGCATGCGGCAGGCGCTTTTCCAATTGCTTGATCTGCTGGCGCGTTTCGCGGCCAATCACGCTCTGGAAATCGCGCACCAGCATCGGGTACGGATGCGGCCCGGCCACGGTACCGATGATATAAAAGGTATGCTCCACGTTCGTGACCCAGTCGCGCATGGCTTCATTGAGCGCGTCCTTGAGCGTCTTCGATCCGGATTCGACCGGCACCACCTCGGCGCCGAGCAGCTTCATGCGATACACGTTGCTCGCCTGGCGCTTCATGTCCTCCGAGCCCATGTACACCACGCATTGCATGCCGAAGCGCGCCGCCACCGTGGCGGTGGCCACGCCATGCTGACCGGCGCCGGTCTCGGCGATCACACGCTTCTTGCCCATGTGGCGCGCGAGCAGCGCTTGGCCGACGGTGTTGTTGATCTTGTGCGCGCCGGTGTGGTTCAGGTCTTCGCGCTTGAGATAGATCTTCGCCCCGCCCCAGTTAACGGTCAGGCGCTTGGCGAGATAGAGTGGGCTGGGCCGGCCGACATAGTGGCGCAGGTCGTCGGCAAATTCCTTCTGGAATTTCTTGTCCTTACGCAGCTTTTCATATGCTTCGCGCAGCGCTTTCAGCGGCTGCATCAGCGTCTCGGAGACGAAAATTCCGCCGTAATCGCCAAAGTGGCCGCGCTTGTCCGGAAGGTCGTAAGCGCTCATGCGTTGCGTACGGCCTCGATAAAGGCGGAAATTTTTGCCGCATCCTTGATGCCCTTGGCCAGCTCAACCCCGCTCGACACGTCTACGGCGAAGGGATGCACTTTTTGAATCGCCGCGGCAACGTTCTCCGGCGTGAGCCCACCGGCCAGGATGATCGGCTTGGCGAGACCCGCGGGAACCAGGCTCCAGTCAAAGGCCTGTCCGGAACCGCCCGCGACATCGGCGACTTGGGTGTCGAGCAGGAGCCCTTCGGCGTCCGCATACAGACGCGCTTTTTCAGTCAAATCGACGCCGGATTGCATATGAATGGCTTTGACGTAGGGTCGGTGATAGCGGCGGCACTGTTGAGGGGTTTCGTTGCCGTGGAATTGTAACAGATCGAGCGGTACGCGGCTTAAGACGGATTCAATCATATCGGGCGCGGCATTAACGAAAAGCCCCACGACCGTGACAAACGGCGGCAGCTGGCGTGCCATCGCATGCGCCTGATCCGCGGCGACATGGCGCGGGCTTTTCAGGTCGAACACAAACCCGATGGCGTCGGCCCCGGCCTGCGCCGCGGCCATGGCATCTTCGATGCGGGTGATGCCACAGATTTTTACGCGCGTGCGCGACATGGTTTTACTCAGGAATCTTGCGAATGCGTTCAAGCAGTTCCGGAACTTTTTGGGAGACGATGTCCCACAGAACGGCATGATTGAGCCCGAAATAGGCATGAGCGATCACATCCCTCAAGCCTACAACCTTGCGCCAGTTGATTTCCGGATGTTGCGCCTTGATCTCTTCAGGAAGATACTTCGCGGCTTCACCGATTACTTCCAGATTACGCAACACCGCATCGTAAGTCTTTTCATCGGACAGGAACACGGCTTTGTCCATCCCTCGGACATATCGCACTACTTTTTCACAGCCTTCCCGTATATCGTCGAGGTAAAGCCGCCAATCACGCGACACGCACGGCCTCGCGTTCCACGTTTGGCCTTATACGAGGTTTCAACGCGTCGGGCGTAACCAGATCCACGCGTCGTTTCAACAAATCTTCAAGAAAAAACTTGAGATCCATATATTGATCGAAGTCAGGTGTATTGCTGAACTCAACGAGAATATCTACGTCGCTCTTCGACCGCGCCTCGCCACGCGCCACTGACCCGAATACCGCCAACGACTTGACGTACAAGCGATCAAGTTCAGCGCGATGCGCCGTTAGAAGCTGCTGTACGGTGTCTCGATTCATATTGGGGATTATAGCTTGATCAGCTGGTTACATAACTATCCTACTTCCTGATAGGAAGTTCGCGAAGCTTACCAAAGCCCGACACCGCGCGAAAGGCGCGGGATTTTGAACTGATCCGGATACTCGATTTCCCGCAGGTACAGCCCGTCGGGCGCGGCGGTCGCGCCGCCCGCGCAACGGTCGCGCGCCTTGAGCACTTCCTTGGCCCAGACCGGCTCGCGCTCACCCGCGCCGACGGTCATCAGCACGCCGGCGATATTGCGCACCATGTGCTGCAGGAATGCATTGGCGTGCGCGCGAACGTGGATCATATCGCCGTGGCGCGCGATGTCGAGGGCGCGTAACTCGCGCACCGGGTTTTTCGCCTGGCATTCGGCGGAGCGGAAAGACGTGAAATCATGCTGGCCGAGCAGGTGTTGTGCGGCTTCGCGCATGGACGCGACGTCGAGCGGGCGGAACTCATGCGTGACGCGCCGTGCCAGATAGGTCGGACGGACCGCACGGTTGAAAATGAGATAGTGGTAATGCCGGCCGGTGGCCGAATAGCGCGCATGAAACCCATCGGCCACCGGCCCGGCCCACAACAGCGCTACCTCAGAGGGCAGATTGCTGTTGGCACCGCGCACCCAGGAGTAATCACGGCGCGCGGCGCTGGTGTCGAAATGGATCACCTGCCCCGCCGCGTGCACGCCGGCATCGGTACGTCCTGACGCCGTTACCTGAATGGTTTCGTCCGCGACCTGGGACAGCGCTTGCTCGACGACCGCCTGCACCGTACGCGCCTGGTCCTGCCGCTGCCAGCCGGAGAAGCGTGAACCGTCGTATTCGATGATGGCGGCGATGCGCATGAGGCGTATTGTACACGGGGAAATGTTTATTTTTGTCGAGCCGCCTTCGGCGGCTTGCCATCGTCAGAATATCAGCAGCGAGAATTTCGAACATGCGGATCTCCTCCCTGGTTCACACACAGGGGCATCATGCCGTACCGCGGAGGCCGCCTCAATAACAGGAATCAGCCTGACATCTTCGAGCGACGGGTCGAGCAGAATCAGGGACGTTTGACGGCGCACGTCATCAAATATTGCTGTCGCACCAGATTGTTCCGGGTATACGCAGCGATCAGGGCTTCCAGTTCGGTGCGGAACTGCGTCAATTTGGCGACGTCGTCCTTCAGCATCTGCACCAATTTCAAGACCGGGGCGGCGGTGGCCTCGAATGACTGACGCACATGTTGCGGACTCAGCGCCGGTACATACATCGCCTCACGCTCGAATGCTAAATTCGTCACCCGATCGCCGAGACGTTCACGGATGACGCTCGGATCGCCCCACAACGCCACCGGCGGAACACCCGGGGGCGGCGGCAGATACTGGCCCACCAGATTAAACATGCGGCCGATGAAAAGCTCCGGTGGCCAAGTGGAAAAGGCAATGCGCCCGCCGGGCTTCAGGACGCGCAGCATCTCGCTCACGGCCATTTCCGGACGCGGCGCGAACATATGACCATACTGGCTCAAAACTACATCGAAGGAGGCGTCAGGATAAGGCAGGTCCTCGACATCGCCCTCGGTGAATTCAATCGCGACGCCCGCGGTTCCGGTATTCCAACGCGCCCGATCGAGCAACACCGGGCAAAGATCCAGGGCCTTGACCTGTGCGCCGGTACGCGCCGCGGTCACCGCGACCACGCCGGTGCCGCAGGCGGCATCGAGCAGCTTCTCGCCCGGTTGCACGCGGGCGAACTCCACCAACCTAGCCGCCGCCGGCGTGGTATAAGCCTCGAGCGGCACGAATAACGCCCAGCCTTCGCGCTGTGCGGCCTTGAACTGTGCAAACGGATCGTTCTGCATGTGTCTCCTCCTTTGTTATGGTTATGGCAATGGCATTTATTATGGCTGGCGTTTTTGCTCCACCAAGCGCTTGAGATCGTTGAGCGAATGACAGCGGTTGATCTCCTCATGGCTGATCCACATTTCCAGTCCGCCATTCTTTTTTCGGAACACGGCCGGCAGCGTCGCATCGTGGATGCCATACTGCTTGGCCAGTTCATCCCGGTGCAGAAACTCGATCGGCTGTTTAAGCTCATCCACAAAGTTCTTCCATTCGTCACGCATGCTGAAGGTGGAGTGCGTGATCGCACAGAGATTGCAGGCATAGGTTTTCGGCGAGACGATCTTGTGGCCGATATCGAGCAGGGTATTCACTAAGCCGCTGTCGGCGTTGTAGACGAAGATGAGAGTCGGCATATTCATGGGTTCTGGATAAACATGGCCCATTGTACACTTAAGGGATTCCCAATCCTTCCGGGAGTTGAGGTAGGTACGCGCTGAATCAACAACCTGATCTAAAAAAATATTCCCTCTCCCCTCCGGGGAGAGGGCAGGGAGAGGGATAAAATTAACCACATTTGATAAACCTCGAAGAAATACCCTTATGTGCCCGACTTTCCCATCGGACCCTTGTCACGCCCAGAGCGCCGGCAACTGTCCGGGTTTTCACGACACTGCTCGTGACGTTCGCGCATCTCCTCGCGCCTTTTCTTGCACTCTTCCGGGTTGGCCTCGCATTTAGCGCGCATTTCAGCACGGCGCGATTTCATCTGTTCGCGTTTCTTCTGGCATTCCTCGGGGTTGGCATCGCATTTGGCTTTCATCTCCGCCATGCGGGCCTTCATCTCCTCGCAACGCTTCGGGTCCTGCGCGCATTTTTCCTGCATGCGCGATTTCATCTCATGGCACTTCTGCGGGTTGTCGGCGCACCACTGCTGACGATTGGGTGCCGGCCCGGGTTTGTCCGCGGCGTCATCGGCCAAGGCCACGCCCGCGAACAGGCCCAGAAAAGCCGGGATTATTAAAAGAGGATGGAAATTAGGTTTCATAAAAACTGGACTCCAGTTGTTGGTTGCGTCAAATCAATATTAACGCAGCAAGCCTATGGGGGTTGACGGGAATGTTTCGTGTGCGCTGCGCGCACGGGTTAAAAGGTTAATAGCGGGAGCTCCGCCCCTGCACCCTGGGTTACCTTTCTTTGCTCGTGCAAAGAAAGGTAACCGAAAGAAAGCACGCCCCGGAGCCGCCGACTGCTTCCTGTGCTTCTCGCCGGAATCGGCGCTCGCCTAACTCGCCGGGCGCATACAACGCGCCTCGGGCTCAAACACGAGGCTCGCTTCTCCCGATTCCAGCTGCGATGCTCGGCGGCGGCTACGGGTCTGAAAAAACGGTGCCCGACTCGCGACGACGGGCGAAAATCACTCCGACTCCTTCAGCTCTTAACGTTCGCGCTGAGGCACATCGCTCTCAAACACGTTGTTATGCATTTGTTCAAAAATTGCGGCACGCATCGAGATCGATTTCCATCGGCCAGTTTCCACCTTCCACCTTATTACCATGATCCCTCTGATTGCTCTTGATGCGGGCGATTTCTGCTCTGATTCTGGCTGAATCTTCTTGCTGTGCTTTGTTCTTTACGCTAAGTGATGGGTAAATGATCAATGCGCACCATCCATCTAGTGGCGCCAAGTACTTTAGTCTTGCCTGTTCGGAAGCGCTCAAAGTGTTAAAAAAAGCACACTCATCAGCATTTTTATCATCACGAGGATCTATAAGTAGTCGTTTATCTAACAACTCCTGAAAGAACAAAATCCGCCATTCCGATTCGCCGTATAAATCATAGTTTAAGGTTTTGCCGCTGTTCATTGGCTTGAAGAAATTGAGCAGGCTTTTGTCCTTGAAGTCGTTTGCGCAGGCCTTTAGAAAAAGATCGTTCTGAATATCTACATTAAACCCAAAATACGCTAGCGGCCTTCCAAACCGATTAAACAGATAGGGGCGTTTGACACCTATTCCGAGTCGACCATAACGTTTTGCATGAGTTCTAGATTCAGAAAGCTTCAACTCCGTAAAACATACCTTTGGAGTACTGGGGATTGCTATTTGTTTATCGCCAATTGGAAACCGAATTTCCGGTTCTTCGGTAAGCCAAAGACCGTATTTGAGAATGTTGTGTAGCCGATCTACATAGGCCCGACTAAGAGAGCTTTCTCTGTCTATTGCGGATTTTTCGGAGGCATCCCAATTTGAATCGTATTGGGTGTCTAGATCTTTGCCCGTCCAGTGAACGAGAAAATCTGAATGTATCGCGTAATCTGTTGACACAGTGCGTAGTTACTCAAAATGCATAACGAAAAGCTTGATATGCCAACATGGCTATACAGTATTAACCGATCCAACAAACCCTGCAAGGCCACCTGACTGAAGCTCAGGCAAGGCATAAGCGTTGCTCCAAACCCCGTAGCCGCCGCCGAGCATCGCAGACGGAATTGGAGTATTCGCGAGACTTTTGATCGAGCCCGAGCCGCGTTGTGTGCGGCCGGCGAGTTAGGCGAGCGCCGATTTTGGCAAGAAGCGCAAGGGTGAGCGCTGCCAGTGGCAGCGCGAACGGGCGCACAGGGATGTGCGCCCTGGACTTTCCCGCGGAGCGGGATGCGTAGCGGGAAAGGTCGGCGGCTCCGGGGTGTCTTTCTCTTTGCTGACTTTCTCTTGGACAAGCAAGAGAAAGTCAGCTGCCGTGGGTCAGCCACCCACAAGTACACGCGGCCGTTGGCTGCTCGACAAAATCAAAAGCCGCCCATCAGATGGCTTTTGATTTCATCCGGCGGGTTACGGCGCTTCGCGCCTAACCCGCCCTACATCAATATGGTTGGAGAAGAAAATTACATGACCCAAAACACAAACGCCGCTTTTCAGTGGCGTTTGTCTCGAACGATATGACTTATGCCGTCTTCTTCAATCGTTTACCGGCATGTAGCACGGTATAGCCAATAATCTCGTCACCTTCGTAACGGACGATGATGTCGTCATCCGTCATTTCACTGTCCGTGGCGACACTCGGCTTTTTGAAATTCACATAAAGTGTATCGGCTTCCGAATCATAAGTAAGCCACAGTGAATGCTGCGGGGTCTTGTTTACCGCAGGAATCAGTTTTAGATATTCCTGAATATCGGTTATGGCCATAACCGAGACATTCCTTAACGCACTACCTTTTTCTTCACAGAAATTTTCGAAAGTTCCGCCGCCAATCGCAACGCTTTGT
>JAUSDQ010000296.1 GCA_030650525.1 Sulfuricaulis sp. | reverse complement strand
GGAATTGGCCGGATCCATCTGGTAGTTGTATTTATTGCTCGCACCCAGATTGGCGGTTGAACCCACGGCATCGCGGAACGGGCCGTAAAAATTCGAGGCGTACTTCGCGGAGTAAGCGAGGATGCGGGTGTGGATATGCCCGGCCTTTTCGAGCGCGTCGCGGATGGCGCCGATGCGCCCGTCCATCATGTCCGAAGGCGCCACGACATCGGCCCCGGCTGCGGCGTGCGCCAGCGCCTGCTTGACCAGCACATCCACGGTTTCGTCGTTCAGCACATAACCCGTGCCATCGATGAGTCCGTCCTGGCCGTGCGACGTATAAGGATCGAGCGCAACATCGGTAATGACACCGAGCTCGGGGAAATTTTTCTTGAGCACGCCCACCGTGTGCGGCACCAGGCCCTTGGGGTTGTAGGCCTCCTTGGCCTTGTTGTCTTTCTTCGACGCGGGTATCACCGGGAATAGAGCGAGTGCCGGCACGCCCAGTTTCAAAAGCTTTTCCGCCTGCTTGAGCAGCAGATCCACGGTCACGCGGCTGATGCCGGGCATGGATGGAACCGGTTCAGAACGATTCTTGCCTTCCATGACAAACACGGGCTGGATGAGATCGTCCACTGTGAGCCGGGTTTCGCGCATCAAGCGACGCGAGAAATCATCGCGGCGCATGCGCCGCAAGCGTGTCCGCGGGAATTTTCCTGATCCGTTTGTCATGGGGTCGTCTGCGATTTGCTTAACGCTAGCTTAGCCGCCGGCCGGACAATAAAGAAGAATCTTAAATGAAAGATCCCGGTTTCCCGAGTAATTCTCGTAGGGTGAGGCGGAGTTTTCGCCAATGTCCGCCGGACATTGGCGCCGCTGAACGGGGGCAACGTGTTTTGTTGCACCCCGGGCTGCAAGCTGAGTGGCAGCGAAGCGCACCGCAGAGGCGGCAACGGTGCGCAACGCTTCGCTTTTGCGCACCCTACTGAAGATATTTCCCCAGACCATTCCAAGATTTTCTTGGCGTCCTGGCGGTTATTTCTTTTGTAGTCTTACTTGACCTTTTTGGCTTTGGCCTTGGCAACGGGTTTGGCGGCTTTCTTTACATTGGCTTTCGGCACGGCTTTCTTCGTTACGAGTTTTTTCTTCACGTCGGGTTTGGCCTTGGCCTTCGCCGCGGCGGCCTTGGTCTTGGCCTTGGCCACCGCGGTAACCGCTTTCGCCGCCTTGGCCACGGCCGCGGCTTTGGCCTTGGTCACCGCCTTGGCCGCCGCCACCTTGGCCACGGCCGCGGCTTTGGCCTTGGCCGCCTGTCTGGCCGCCGCCGACTCGATCTTGCCCATCACGTCCGCGAGCGGGCGGATCTGGGACTCGATGATATCGCTGACGTTCTTGAAAATAACGCTGACGGCGCCCACGCCACGCACGGTGCGCAACTTGCCCTGGGCCTTGTAATAGTTAACCAGCGGCGCGGTTTGCTGCTGGTACACCGCGAGGCGATTACCGACGGTCTGTTCGTTGTCGTCGGAACGATGCGTAAGCGCAATGGCGCATTTATCGCATTTATTGGCGGTTTTCGGGGCCGAAAAATAAATATTGTAGATGGCGCCACAGGAACCGCAGGTGCGCCGTCCGGTCAGGCGTTTCATCAACACCTCGGTGTCCACGTCCACCAGCAGGGCCAGCTGCAGTGGTTGGCCGAGACGCGCCAGCATGGCGTCCAGCGCCTGGGCCTGGGGGATATTGCGCGGAAAACCGTCAAGGATAAAACCGCTCTTGGCGTCGGGTTTGGACAAGCGGGTCTGGATCATGCCCAGCACCACTTCGTCCGAGACCAGCTGCCCCGCGTCCATGGCAGCCTTGGCCCTTTTGCCCAGTTCGGACCCGGCGGAAACTTCGGCCCGGAGCAGATCTCCGGTCGACATCTGCGGAATTTTGTACTTCTCAACCAACAACTTAGCTTGCGTTCCCTTGCCGGAACCCGGCGCTCCCAATAGCACGATTCTCATGGCTCTCTCGCTTCAAGTTCTTGGTGTTGGTGCATTATTCGGATTTATTCCCTAGTTTAAACGCCGGGGCGCGTAAACTACAATTTTGCCTACCCCGGCGTCAATGGCCACCTTATAAATAGGCCCTATCGCCCGATTGATGTTTCCAAATGTTCCAAGGAGGGAAAGTTGGTTAAGCTCCTTTTTCCATGCTGGCCGGCCATTTCTTGAATTATTGTCCAAAACCTTGCCCTAAGCAGCCCAGCCGATGAGCCATAGCCAAATTCCGGATTTCTCCGATAACGAACTGTGGGTCGTGCGCAGCACCGTGAAAGAACGCTACGGCAAGGAAATCGAACTACAATTCGCCGACACCGAAGTGATGCTCGGGGGTGACGCTGAGGGAATCACCTGGTGCCCAACCGTGTTCTGGTCCGCTAAAGGCGCCAATTTTACCATCGTGAAGATTGCCCCCAAGCGCTACCGGGCGTATTTCTATTTCCATCCGGAACACCAGCTCGGCACCGGCATCGACAGCTACGACGAGATCGGCGAATGTGTTGTCAGCGTACTCCAAGTGGAGGCCGATCACCTGCGCGCGCAGAAAATCAAAATCGACGAGACACCGGCAAAAAAATCCGATGACTCGTCGGACAAACCGGATACCACACCACTCTTCTGGGGAGATTAAAATCTATGGCAAAGCAGAAACCTAAAAACGCTTTTTACGCCCAGTCGGGCGGCGTCACCGCGGTCATTAACGCCTCGGCCTGCGGTGTGCTGGAGACCGCGCGTAAATACAAGCACAAGATCGGTAAAGTCTATGCCGGCCGTAATGGCATCATCGGCGCGCTGACCGAGGACCTGATCGACACCGGCAAGGAATCCGCCGGCGCGATCAAGGCGTTACGCCACACGCCTTCGGGCGCCTTCGGCTCGTGCCGTTATAAACTGAAGAGCCTTGAGGCCAACAAGCGCGAGTACGAGCGCCTGATCGAGGTGTTCAAGGCGCATGACATCGGTTATTTCTTTTACAACGGTGGCGGCGATTCCGCCGACACCTGTCTTAAGATCTCACAACTTTCCGAAACCATGGGCTATCCGATCCAGGCCATTCACATACCCAAAACCGTGGACAACGATTTACCCATCACCGACAACTGCCCGGGCTTCGGTTCGGTGGCCAAGTACATCGCCGTATCCACGCGCGAGGCCTCGTTCGATGTCGCCTCGATGGCCAAAACCTCGACCAAGGTATTTATCCTCGAGGTCATGGGCCGGCACGCCGGCTGGATTGCGGCCGCGGGCGGCCTGGCTTCGACCCAGGACACCGAGATTCCGATCGTGATCCTGTTTCCCGAGGTCGCTTTCGACCAGGCCAAGTTTCTGGCCAAGGTCGATGACAACATAAAAAAGTACGGTTACTGCACCGTGGTGGTGTCCGAAGGCGTTAAGAGTCCGGACGGCAAGTTCCTCGCCGACCAGGGCCTCAAGGACGCCTTCGGTCATGCGCAGTTGGGCGGTGTCGCGCCGGTCGTGGCCGCGATCATCAAGGAAGGTCTCAACCTCAAGTATCACTGGGGGGTGGCCGACTACCTGCAGCGCGCCGCGCGCCACATCGCCTCGAAGAACGACGTGGAGCAGGCCTATGCCATGGGCAAGGCCGCCGTGGAGTTGGCGGCCAAGGGCCACAATTCGGTGATGCCCACGGTGGTGCGCGTGTCCAGCAAACCTTATAAATGGAAAGTCGGCCAAGCCCCGCTTAACAAGGTCGCGAACGTCGAGAAGATGATGCCCAAGGACTTCATCACCGACGACGGGTTCGGTATCACCGCCAAGTGCCGCGAGTATCTTGAACCGCTCATTCAGGGTGAAGATTACCCGCCGTACAAGAACGGCATGCCGCAGTACGTGCGGCTCAAGAACCTCGCCGTGAAGAAGAAACTCAGCGAATTTAAACTTTAAAAATATTTTCACTGCAAAGGCGCAAAGAGCGCAAAGGAAAGACTTTTTAATTTTCTTAATCTGTTCTTTGCGCCTTTGCGGTGAGCAGGAAGTTCCTATGACGCTCGATAAAGCAAAGGAACTGCTCAGGGTCCAGGCGGATTTCGGCGGATTCTACAACGCCAATTCGGCCAAACTGATTCTGGCGGAAGTCACCCGTGAACACGGCCAGGCGGCCGTGGATCGGCTGATCCGTGACTTGAATCTCGACAAGGTGTTCGGCTTCGAAGCGGGCATGCATTTCGAAGGTGGACTGGTGATTAAGAAGTAATTGTTTTTAGCGAAGTTGACATTAATCAATGCTGCGATTTATTCAATTCAGTTCCTTGGCATTCATTCATCAACCACGCGCCAGGCGGCGCGGTAACATTTAACTTGAGGGGGGAAATACATGTCTGACAGCCTGATCTTCGCACTGGCCTGCGCCGCCGCGGCCATTCTTTACGGCGTGGTGTCCATCAAATGGGTGCTGAGCAAACCCACCGGCAGCGATCGCATGCGCGAAATCGCCGCCGCGATCCAGGAAGGCGCCTCGGCCTATCTCAACCGCCAGTACACCACGATCGGCGTGGTGGGCGTTATCCTGTTTCTGGTTATTTACTTTGTGCTCGACCCGCGCACCGCCATCGGCTTTGCCATCGGCGCGATCCTCTCGGCCGCGACCGGCTATATCGGCATGCACATCTCGGTGCGCGCCAACGTGCGCACCACCGAGGCGGCCAAGGACGGGCTCAATGCGGCACTGCAGGTCGCGTTCCGCTCGGGGGCCATCACCGGCCTGCTGGTGGTGGGCCTCGGACTCATGGGGGTTGCCGGCTACTACGCCATTCTCCAGAGTCTTTCTCCGGGCGCCACCCAATCCAGCCTGATCGCGCCGCTCGTGGGGCTCGCCTTCGGCGGCTCGCTTATTTCAATCTTCGCGCGTCTCGGCGGCGGCATCTTCACCAAGGGCGCGGACGTGGGCGCGGACCTGGTGGGCAAGGTCGAGGCCGGCATCCCCGAAGACGATCCGCGCAACCCGGCGGTGATCGCGGACAACGTCGGTGACAACGTCGGCGACTGCGCCGGCATGGCCGCCGACCTGTTCGAAACCTACGCCGTGACGCTGATCGCGACGATGCTGCTCGGCAGCCTGGTGCTGCCGAATTTCGGCAACGCCGTGATGTATCCGCTGGTCCTCGGCGGCGTGTCCATCATCGCCTCTATTATCGGCACATTCTTCGTCAAGGTCGGTAAGAGCGGAAAAATCATGAACGGCCTGTACCGCGCCGTGATCGTTTCCGGCGTGCTGGCCGCCATCGCCTTCTATTTCGTGACCGACAAAATGATGGTCGGTAACGGCTTCTACAGCACCATGCAGATTTACGGTGCGGCGCTCATTGGTCTGGCACTCACCACCGCGATGGTGGTCATCACCGAGTACTATACCGCGACCGAGTACAGCCCGGTGCAGAAGATCGCGCAGGCCTCGACCACGGGCCATGGCACCAACGTCATCGCGGGCCTGGGCCTTTCCATGAAGGCAACGGCACTACCGGTCCTCGCGGTGTGCGCCAGCATCTGGGGCGCCTATGAACTCGCCCAGCTTTACGGCATCGCCATCGCCGCGACCTCGATGCTATCGATGACCGGCGTCATCGTGGCGCTCGATGCCTACGGCCCGGTCACCGACAACGCCGGCGGTATCGCCGAAATGGCGGGGCTGCCGAAAAAGGTGCGCGACGTCACCGATCCGCTGGATGCCGTGGGCAACACCACCAAGGCCGTCACCAAGGGCTACGCCATCGCCTCGGCCGGTCTGGCGGCGCTGGTGTTGTTCGCGGACTACACCGACGCGCTCAAACACGCCGGCAAGGCAGTGGAATTCAGCCTCACCAACCCCAACGTGATCATCGGTCTCTTCATCGGCGGTCTCGTACCCTATCTCTTTGGCGCCCTCGCCATGGAGGCGGTGGGCCGTGCCGCCGGCGCGGTGGTGGTGGAAGTGCGTCGCCAGTTCAAGACCATCAAGGGCATCATGGAAGGCAAGGCCAAACCGGACTATTCGAAGGCCGTGGACATGCTGACCAAGGCCGCGATCAAGGAAATGATCATTCCGTCGCTGTTGCCGGTGCTGATTCCCATCGTTGTCGGCTTCACCCTCGGGCGCGAGGCGCTGGGCGGCGTGCTGCTCGGCTCCATCGTGACCGGCATCTTTGTCGCCATCTCCATGACCACCGGCGGCGGCGCCTGGGATAACGCCAAGAAGTACATCGAAAACGGCAAATTCGGTGGCAAGGGTTCGGACGCACACAAGGCCGCCGTCACCGGCGACACCGTGGGCGACCCCTACAAGGACACTGCCGGTCCGGCGATCAACCCCATGATCAATATCATCAACATCGTGGCGCTGCTGATCTTCCCACTCTTATAGAGTGCGCGCCCTGCGCGATTCGGCTCGCTCCGTTCTCCCCTTGCGGTAGAAGGGGTGGGGATGAGGGGTAAGGGCAGCTTCAACACCAAGGGCCGGCATAGCCGGCCCTTGGTTTTTTGAGTTTGGCCACGGCGGTTACAAAGCACGCTGGCGATGGCTGTGTTTCTGTGGTTTTAATTTTTTCTCTGTGCCCTCTGTGTTCTCTGTGGCAAAATTAATTTATGAATATCTGCATCGTCTCCGACAGCCACGATCATCGCGAGCATCTCGCGGCAGCCGTCTCTGAAGCGAAACAGCTCGGCGCCGAAGCCGTGATCCACTGTGGCGATTTGGTGGCGCCTTCCACGCTGCACGCGATCATTCCGCTGGGTCTGCCGATTCACCTGGTCCATGGCAACAACACGGGTGATCTGTTTCATCTGTCCAAGCTCGCGCACAAGCCTGAAAACCACGTGCATTACTACGGCCAGGACGGTTCGTTCGTGTTGGCGGGGAAACGAATATTCATTGTTCATTATCCGCATTACGCCAAGGCCATGGCGCTCACCGGGGATTACGATCTGGTGTGCAACGGCCACGAGCATCGCGCCGTAATCGAACGGATCGCCAACATCAAGGGCGGAGAAACGCTGCGTATCGATCCCGGCACCGTGGGCGGCGTGAGCGCGCCGGCCACCTATGTGCTCGGCGATCTGGAGAAAATGGAATTTGAAATCCGCCCGGTGCGCTTGCCGGAAGCGCCGTCGGACAGGCAAAAGGCCTGGGCCTGAGCGCCAAGCCCGGGGCGGAAAATAATCAGGCTTCGGCAGTCTTGCGATCCGCCAGCGGCTTTTCGAGAGCCAAGGGCTGGATTCCCAGTTTTTCGAACAGCTTGAGGTCCGCGTCGGATTCCGGGTTGGGGGTGGTGAGCAGTCTATCGCCGTAGAAGATGGAATTGGCGCCGGCCAGGAAACACAACGCCTGAAGATGATCCGGCATCTGACTGCGGCCAGCGGAAAGCCGCACAAACGAGGTCGGCATCGTGATGCGCGCGGCCGCGACGGTGCGCACAAACTCGATGGGGTCGAGGGCGGCATTGTTTGACAACGGTGTCCCCGGGATATGCACCAGCAGATTGATCGGCACCGACTCCGGCGGCGGGTCGAGGGCGGCCAGCTCGGCGAGAAACTGCGCGCGGTCGGCGCGCGATTCGCCCATGCCCATGATGCCGCCGCAGCAGACCTTGAGGCCGGCCGCGCGCACCTTCGCAAGCGTGTCCAACCGGTTATCATAAGAATGCGTGTGGACAATGTTGTCGTAGTGGGCGCGCGAGGTGTCGAGGTTGTGGTTGTAGTAATCCAAGCCCGCCTGCGCCAGCTGCTCCGCCTGCCCGTCGCGCAACAGGCCCAGCGTGGCGCAGGTTTCCATGCCGAGCGCCTTGACGGCGCGGACCATCTCCGCGACCTGTATCAGATCTTTTTCTTTCGGCCCGCGCCAGGCCGCGCCCATGCAGAAACGCGTGGCACCGCGCGCTTGGGCCGCCTGCGCGGCCGCGAGCACCTCTGCTTGTGAAAGCAGCGGTTGGCTTTCAACTTCGGTGGGAAACCGGGCCGACTGGGAACAGTAGCCGCAGTCTTCCGAACAGCCGCCGGTTTTGATGGATAGCAGCGTGGAGAGCTGGACCGCGTTGGGATCGAAGTGCTGCCGGTGCACGGTCTGCGCGCGATGCATCAGGTCGCTGAACGGGAGTGCAAACAGTGCTTCGATCTGACTCGGCACGGGCGCGGCAATATCGGCAACTTCTCGATGCATCGGAAATCTTCCAGGAAAAGAGCGTCCACGCTAGGGGAAGGCGGCGCGCTTGTCAACTCTCCGATAAGAAGCAAGTTGACGGATGCGGCTTAAGCCTGAGCGCTGTGCTCGCGGCCATTGCCGGCGGCCATGGAACGCAGACGAGTAATGTTGCGCAGAACAATCTGCCGGCCGTGAACGCTGACCAGGCCTTCATCCTGGAAACGGGAGAGCAGACGGCTGACGGTTTCGAGCGCCAGCCCCAAATAGTCGCCCAGGTCCTGGCGCGACATGCTGAGCTTGAACTCCACCACGGAGTCGCCGAGACGCGCCAGGCGGCGCGAGAAACTCATGAGACACGAAGCCAGCCGTTCCTCGGCGGTCATCCGTCCCAGCATCATGAGCATGTCCTCGTCGCGCACGATCTCGCGGCTCATGATTCGCAACAACTGGTGTTGCAGGCCCGGGACTTTCTGCGCCAGGTCTTCGAGCGCCGCGTAGGGGATATCGCATACTTCGGAGATCTCGAGCGCTTCGGCATTGCAGGGATGCTGGTCGGTGTTGATGGCGTCCATTCCGAGCAGTTCGCCGGGAAGATAAAAACCGGTCACCTGGGCCCGGCCGTCTTCAATGAGGCCGGTGGTTTTGAGCGAGCCGCTGCGAATCGCATAAAGCGCGCGCAATGGATCGCCGTGACGGTAAAGCGTCTCGCCTTTCTTGAGCGCGCGCCGGCGCTTGATAAGCTTGTCGAGGGCGGAAAGGTCGGGCTCGCTGAGACCGAGCGGCAGACACAACTCGCGCAGCGAACAGTCCTTGCAGGCCGCCTTGATGCTGGAGATATTTATCACCGTCGCGGCTTGTTTCTTCTGCATGGGACCTTTCCCTTTATTCCGTTAAGGATTATTTTTAACAGGATTGTAATCGGGTTGAAATTAAAGGATACCCTATCAAGCCCATCTAAAAGGTAAGGGTTCAAAGAGGCGATTTCGCACAAGCGACCGTCTGACTATCATGCACGCTATCTCTCGGTGCATCAATAAGTTAATCGTGTAGCCTGAACACCCCTCTCCCGATCGACAATATAATAACACTGACCGGGACAATTGGGACCTACGCAGCCTTACCGGCCTGCCCTTTTGCCTGTAAATGTGAACAATTGTTAACGCGGGAGAGGCGCAATACACGCCGCGCTTGGCGGCGAATGGAATATCCGAAAGACGCGCAGGGAAACAAACGGACGAGAGCGCAACAAACTCCGCTACACAGAGAACAGACCGGGTGCCACTAAAGGTCACATCCCGTCAAATCACCTTTGAGTAGCGCTTTTCCTGCTTCTCTCGCAGATACCGATCGAACGCCATGCAGATATTACGGATCAGCAGCTTGCCCGCCGGTTGCACGCGAATGAATTCGGCGTCCATTTCGATCAGGCCATCCTGCTGCATGACTTTCAGCTCAGGCATTTCCGCGGCAAAGTAGTCGGCAAAGCGGATGCCATGGGCGCGTTCAACAGCGGCCAGGTCGAGCGTGAAGTGGCAGATCAGCTGCGTAATGACCGCGCGCCGCAGCTTGTCATCGGCATTGAGCGTGACCCCGCGCAGCACCGGCAGTTTTCCGGCGTCGATCGCGGCATAGTAATCCTCCAGTGTTTTCCGATTCTGGCTGTAACAATCCCCCACCATGCCGATCGACGTGATCCCCATGCCGACCAGATCGCACTCCGCATGCGTGGAATAACCCTGGAAATTCCGGTACAGCGTGCCATGGCGTTGCGCCACCGCGAGCTCGTCGTCCGGCCGTGCGAAGTGATCCATGCCGATGTACACGTAACCGGCCTGTGTCAGGCGTTCGATGGTGAGCTGGAGGATATTGAGCTTTTCCTGCGGGCTCGGCAAATCCTCCGCGCGGATGCGACGCTGCGGCTTGAACATCTCCGGCAGGTGCGCGTAGTTGAATACCGACAGCCGGTCCGGACCGGCGCCGATGATCTTGTCGAGGGTTCGCCCGAAACTCTCCACGGTCTGATGCGGGAGCCCGTAGATGAGGTCCATGCTGATGGAACGGAAACCGAGCGCGCGCGCCTGGTTGAGCACGGCGAACGTCTCGGTCTCGCTTTGGATGCGGTTGACCGCCTTTTGCACGGCCGGCTCGAAATCCTGCACGCCCATGCTCAGCCGGTTGAATCCAACTTTGCGCAGCAATGCCAGCGTCTCCGGCCGCACCTCGCGCGGATCGACCTCAATACCGTATTCGCCCTTGTCGTCATCGTGCAGCCGGAAGTGCTCGCGCGTCACATTCATCAACTCCTGAATTTCCTCATGGCTGATGAAGGTCGGCGTGCCGCCGCCCCAATGCAGTTGCTCCACGGTCCGCGCGCGATCGAAGAGCTCGGCCTGCATGGCAATCTCACGATGTAGCCGCCCGAGATAGGGCGAGGCGCGTTTGCGATCCTTGGTCACGACCTTGTTGCAGGCGCAGTAAAAGCAAACGGTGTCGCAGAACGGCAGGTGAAAATACAGCGACAGAGGACGCGGCGGAGCGGCCAGATTCGTTCGGCCCGCCTGCGTGCGGTAATCCATTTCTGTGAACCCGGTATGGAACTGCACCGCGGTCGGATACGAGGTATAGCGCGGTCCGCTCTTGTCGTAGCGGCGGAGCAGTTCGGCATCGAAAATGATCTGGTGATTCAAGTTTAACCCTCGAAGAAATCAGAAGTATTATCTACATAAAGTAACGTCAATCCGATAATAAACTATGACATGTATCAATATATAGGCACCATCCATGGGGGATGCAGGAAAAACTGATAAACGTCCTGTTTGGCCTGATTCAGAGATGACGCGACGGGCCCGCGTCTATTCCGAGCTGGCTCCACAGCAGATCCACGCGCTGTTTCACCGCTTCGCTCATGACGATGGGTTTTCCCCAGGGGCGGTTGGTTTCTCCCGGCCATTTGTTGGTGGCGTCGAGACCCATCTTGCCCCCGAGGCCCGAGACCGGGCTCGCGAAGTCCAGATAATCTATCGGTGTATTTTCTACCAGCAGGGTATCGCGCACCGGGTCCATGCGTGTGGTCATGGCCCAGACCACTTCCTTCCAGTCGCGCACATTAATATCGTCGTCGGTCACGATCACGAACTTGGTGTAGGTGAACTGGCGCAGATACGACCATACGCCGAACATGATGCGCTTGGCGTGACCGGCGTAGCGTTTTTTGATGCTCACGCAGGCCACGCGATAGGAACAGCCCTCGGGCGGCAGATAAAAATCCACGATCTCGGGGAACTGCTTTTGCAACAAGGGTATGAATACCTCGTTGAGCGCCATCGCCAGTATCGAGGGTTCATCATGCGGCGACCGGCCCATGTAGGCGCTGTGATAAATGGGCTGGTCGCGATGGGTGATACGCTCGATGGTGAATACCGGGAATTTTTCCTGCGAGTTGTAATAACCGGTGTGATCGCCGAACGGCCCTTCGAGCGCCTCTTCTTCCGGCGCGATGTAGCCTTCCAGCACCAGTTCGGCCGAGGCCGGCGCGTGCAGCGCGCCGCCGTGACAGGGCACCACCTCGCTGCGCGCACCGCGCAGCAATCCGGCGAACTGGAATTCCGACAGGGTATCGGGAATCGGCGTGACCGCCGCGAGTAAAGTGGCCGGATCGGCGCCGATAACCACCACCACGGGAAAGCGTTTACCCGGATGCGCCTGCTTCCATTCGCGGAAATCCAGGGCCCCGCCGCGATGCGGCAACCAGCGCATGATCACCTTGTTCCGGCCGATCACCTGCTGGCGATAGATGCCGATGTTCTCGCGCTCCTTGTACGGACCCTTGGTGATGACCAGGCCAAAGGTAATCAACGGCCCGGCGTCTTCCGGCCAGCAGGTCTGGATGGGCAGCATGGACAAATCCACGTCCGCGCTTTCGATCGCATGCTGGCGGCAAGGCGCGTCGCTGACCACGCGCGGCAGCACGTGCAACAACTGCTTGATGCCCGGCAGTTTTTCGAACACGTCGCCGATACCGCGCGGCAGCTGCGGCTCCTTCAGAAAGGAAAGCAGTTTGCCGACCTCGCGCAGATCATCGATGGACTCGCGCCCCATGGCCAGCGCCACGCGGCGGGTGCTGCCGAAGAGATTGCCGAGCAGCGGAATGTCGGAGCCTTTGGGTTTTTCAATCAGCAGCGCCGGTCCGCCCGCGCGCAATGTCCGCTGGCAGATTTCGGTGATTTCAAGCCGCGGGTCCAGCGCCACCGTCAGGCGTTTGAGCTCGCCCAGTTTTTCAAGATGGGCGATGAATTCGCGCAGGTTCTGGTATTTCATCGGATGCCCACAATAAGCGGCCGGGCACACGCGTTATTTGACCCAGATCAATAACCCTGGCGCTCGCTGCCTGATATAAAGGCGACCCTATTTAAGACTTTGGATGAACATGCTGCCCCATCCCCTGCTCCTGCCGCTGAAACTGATACCCGACGCCGTGCACGCCGAGCTGCTCGCGCGCGCGTTTAACCATCTGCTGCGTGGTCAGCCGCTCGCCGGGCGGCTCGCGGAAATAAACGGCAAGTCGGTGTGCATTCATATAAAGAATGCCTCGAGCCAGATTCATTTCCGCATCCAGCACGGGCGCCTGCAACCATCCGCCCCGGGCCACGCGGATGTCCGCATCAGCGGTACCCTGGAGGATTTCTGGCTGCTCGCCACGCGCCGCGAAGACCCGGATACGCTGTTCTTCAGTCGTCGATTATGCATCGAGGGCGACACGGAAACCGGGTTGCACGTCAAAAACCTGCTCGATGCCTTGGACTACGATTGGGAGGCGCATTTTCGCGACGTGCTGGGCGCACCGCTGGCGACGCTCGCGACCGGGATTTTTCGCAACACGCTCGATCGATGGCCATTAACCGGGAATCGAATCCGCTGAAACCCTTCAGCCACCGCTGACCCGGTTCATGCCGGGCGCGCCGTGCCAGTAACCGTCACAAGCACCGGCGGCCTGATATGGCTCAAGCATCGCCGCCGCCGCGGACGACTCTTGAAGCCCGTCCATGACACCGCGGAACGCCTCCACAATCTGAAACATCCCTTGCGCTTGCGGCGCAAGCCGCAGCACATCCACCCCGAGCGCCCGCAGCGCGCTGATCTCGTGCACCAGATTGTAGGTCTCGCCCGACTGCACCTGAATACCGTTGAGGCTGAGAAAGGACTGGCCCTCGCGCGTGCGCAGCTCCATCCCGTCCGGATAATCGGCGCAGCGAAAATCGCATGCGTCTTTCGACAGGTTGTGCGCGCGGGCGGTGAAACAGCGCGCGGAAAAAGCCAGTGGCAGGCGCCCGAACACGAACACCTCGGTTTCCATGCCCGCGGGACGTTGTTCCTGAAGCGCGGCCAGCGTGTCGCGATCCAGCTCCATCGGCATCACCCAGCGTTTCGCGCCGGCGCGCGCCATCAGCGCCAGCGTGCGGCTGTTATAGACATTGACATGCGGACCGATCACAAACGGTGTCACGCCTTCCAGCATATTGACCGCCGCCATGTCATTGGCCTCGACGGCATAGCGTCCGTTCTCCGTGACGGTACGCATGTAGGCGGCTTCCGATTCGGCCTCAATCAGCGTCAGCGTCGATAGCACCGCCTCCTTGCCAGCGGCGGTCAGACGTTCGGCAATATCCAGCCAGTCCGGCAGCCGCAGCGCGCGACGCTTGGAGCAAACTGTCTCGCCAAGATAAACGATATCCACCGGCGCCACGGCAACACGCGCGTAGAAATCGAACACTTGCACGCGGTTCCAGAAATAGGGAATCGGCCCGAGGGCGAGCTTCATTGCCATGGCCGGGTATACGCGCCGAGCGTGTGGCAGCGGCCTTCGGCGACGTTATCGAGTTGTTCGATCCAGGCGGCTTTCGGTGAAAATTTTTCCGGCGCGGCGACACAAGCATCGATGGCGGCTCGCAGCGTGCGCGTCACCTGGGCCACGTAGGCGGGACTGCGCTGGCGACCCTCCACCTTGATGGCGGCCACGCCGGCACGATACAGGTCCGGAAGAATATCGAGCACGCTGAGGCTGGTGGGTTCTTCCATGGCGTAATAGACGTTGCCGCCGACCTCGAACCTCCCCTTGCACAACGTGGGATAGCCGGCGGGCTCCTCGGGCGCGTAGACGTCGATCAGCACGCCGTTCAGGCGCGAACGGCGTCCGGCCGCGGATTCCTCCCACTTCACCGCTCTGGCGGGCGAGCACACGCCGCTGGAATTCGGCGAGTCGCCGGTAACATAGGACGACAGCGTACAACGCCCTTCGACCATGACGCACAGGCTGCCGAAGCCGAAGACCTCGACCTCTGCGCTCACGCGCTTAAGCACGTTCTGCACCTGCGTCAGCGACAGTACCCGGGGCAGGACCACGCGACGTACACCAAAATGCCGCACGTAAAAATCGATGGCCTCGCGATTGGTGGCCGAGCCCTGGACCGAAAGGTGCAGCCGCAAATCGGGGTGCGTCTGCGTGCAGTAGTCCATCAGACCGGGGTCGGCGAGAATCAAGGCATCGACTCCCAGGTTGGCCGCCTGGTCCACAGCACGGCACCACTGTTCCCACTGACGCGGGCGCGGGAAGGTATTGATGGCGAGGAATACGCGCGTGCCGCGCTGGCGGGCATAGTCCAGCGCCTTGCGCGCTTCAGTGAGATCGAAATTGAGGCCGGGAAAATTTCGCGCGTTCGTGCCGTCGCGAAAACCTATGTAAACGGCATCGGCACCGTTGTCCACCGCGGCTTTCAACGCCGGCATGCTTCCGGCAGGACAGACGAGTTCCATATATTCGTAAACCGTTAGTCGTGAATCGTGAGTCGTTTAGTCGTGAACCGTATTGCGATTCGGCTCACGAATCGCGAATTACGGCTCACGGTTCACGGTGTCATCCCACCACATCAAGCACGCGGCGGCGGAAGCTCACGCCGAGGCGCTGAGCGATTTTCTCGCACGCAGAAATGTCGACACCGGGTAACCCCTCGATCGCCGTCAGCGCGATTTCCGGGACGAACTCGCGCGCGAGTTTCACGAAATCCAGCATGGCATGATAGGCCCCCGGGAGTTTAGGACGGCAATGAAGGTTATACGTCTCCTCATCCTGGGCATTGAGCGAAACCGATAGCGCATCGATCAGACCTTCCAAGTCCGGGGTCACATCGCGCCCGTGCACGAGATTGGCCAAGCCATCGGTGTTGAGACGAATGCGTTGGGTGTAAGGCCGCAGGCGTGTCGCCGCCTCCAGGAGCGTGTACAGGCGTAGCGTCGGTTCGCCTAAACCGCAAAAAACGACCTCGCGATATTCTTGCGGGTTGCCCGCCGCGGCGATGATTTCCTCCAGCGTGGGTTCGCGGTTCAATCGCAGCCGATAATCCTGAACCGTCCACACGTCGTTGAACTTCGGGCAAAACGCACAGCGCAACGTGCAGCGGTTGGTAATATTCAGGTACCGGCTGTCGCGCAGGCTATATCCAATAGTTTGTTCCGGTTCAACTTTCAATACCAACGCACGCAGGTCAGGCATGCCATATACCTCATCTGGAAACGCTGCATCATAAACACAGCTTTGTCCGGCGCGCTTGACACAGATCAAAGATCGGGTCTTGCCGCATGGCGCCGCGGGTTATGGCGGGGAATTTTTACCGATCAAAACGGATTCGCGTGGCTATCGGGCCGGCGCCGATGCGACCGTGATCTGGTACCCGGCATGGCAGGCCACGCATGTTTTCAGGGTGCCGCTCAGCTGGCGCAAGGAAAGCCGGACGTCGTTCATCGCCTCAGCGTCCATGGCGATGCGGTCGAAATCGCCGTGCACGCCGTGACCCAAGGACTTGAACTCCAGCGGAAGCTTGGCCGCCAGCCCGGCCGGCACGTTATGGGCCGCCGCCATTCCCAGGGGGCGCGCAATCTTCGCGATCGCCGCGGCATCGCCGCGGTCAGCGGCGTCGAGCATCTGCTGGATGCCGGCGAGGAACTGGCGCATCTCATTCAGCACGACGGCGCGCTCGGACGGCTCCAGGATAATCGCCTTCCTTCCATCCGCCGCTGTTTCCGTCGTGCCCAACACCACGAATTTCAGCACCAGTCCGGCGATGGTCAGCAGCAACAACCCGATGATCGCCCAATACACCGCAACACTTTTATTATCCGGCATGAAATTTCCTCAATAGCAAACCAAGAAAGGTAATGAAGAATGAAGTAAACGGGTCAAGTTTCAGGCGAAGCGCTGTTTTATTTTCTTAAGATAGGAGGCAGCCTGCGCATCGCCTTCCGCCGGTGCCCACGAGGCTTTTTCATCCGGCATCAGCGGGACAAAAGGTCCCGCCTTGGCCTCGAAGAACACGCTGCCTGATTCCAAGGCCACCAGCGTGTGATAAACGCCGTGCGGAATGTTCACACCGACCGACTCGCTCGCCGGCACCAGCGCCACCGCGGCGGTCACCGCGCCGTGGTCATCGAAAAGAATCACGCCGAGTCGGCCGCGCACGACGATCAGCGTTTCCTCCTTGGTGATCTCGCGATGGCAATGGGGCTGGATATAGGAGTCCGGCTCGATGGCGTTCAGCAGCCGGTGGCAGGCATCGCTTGCGGTTTCGTGAAAGTTGTAATTTCGGCGCCGGCGCGGCGATTCCCTGGCCAGTGAGGCAACTTTTTCCAGCAGCTCGCGATTTATTATCTGTACAGAGTTCATGGATCTATTTATTTTTCAGAATATCCTTAAGGCCGGCAAAAGGATTGTGGGTCGCCGGTTTTTTCTTTTCTGCCTCGGGCATAAATCCCTCGCCGCGCACCAGGTACGCAAACCGCTGATGCTCGTTGTCGTGACAATAAAGACAGAGGTTTTCCCAGTTGCTGCCGTCGGACGGGTTGTTGTCGTGGTTGTGGTCCTTGTGGTGCACGGTAAGCTCGTGCAGGTTCTCGCGCGTGAAGTTGCGGCCGCAACGTCCGCAGACCCACGGATGAAGCTTGAGCGACTGCTCGCGGTAGCCCGCCATGCGCGTGTCGCGCTGCTTGTGTGCTTGCGCGACGATGCCATCAAGCACTTTGCTGTCGCGCTGTCCGGACGGTTTGCGCGGACCGGAATTATTGCCTGCCATCGGAATGTCACCTGGTTTCGTTCGCTCATTATATAAAGCATGGCATGCTGGGGGAATGAGCTGGCGCCCGCCGAATCGCCGTGGATGACCTGAGTCTCTGGGGTCTTTTCGTCAGCGCCTTGGTGCCGGTCACCCTCACAATTTCTAGAAGGGGCGTGACGCGCTATGCGGTTATCTTGTTTCTGGTGTAGTGCCGGCTTCCAGCTGCTTGCGCAATTTCTCGATCTCCTGCACGAACGCCCCGAAGTCCGGGGCGCCCCGGGCCACGCGCACCACAGTCAGCATATTTCCTTCAATCTTTCCGATCACGAACGACGGAGTGCCGCTAATGTTCAGGCCTCGTGCCTCCGCGACATCGCGCATAACAGCCTGCTCGCCGGCGGCGTCCGCGCGGCAGGCGGTGAATTTTGCATCATCCAGCCCTAGCTCGCGCCCAAGCTGCGGATATAGTTCTTGATCCAGCCGTCCCTGATTCGCATACAGCGCCGCGGTCATCTGCCAGAAGTAATTTTGCGCCCCGGCGCAGTTGGCCGCGAGCGCGGCGGGCAGGGCCTGCGGATGTATCGACCGCAATGGCAGGTCCTTGTGAATGAATTGCGCGATGCCCGTGTCGATATATTCCTTCTTGAGCTCGGGAAAAATCTGCTGATGAAACCCGCGGCAGTAGGAGCACTGGTAATCGGAGTATTCCACGATGCCGATACGTGCCTGCGCGTTTCCCAGGCGGTGTCCGCCATCCAGGCTGACTTGCGGCAGGGCGAGGTTCGCGGCGTAGACGGGGCCGTTGCGGTAGGCGATACCGGTAGACCTTGAGCTTCTCTGACCGGCCGCTGCCGTGACTGGCTCCATGGTGGCAGCCGGCGGCGGCGCGGGAGTGGTACAAGCGGTCAAAAGCATGGCGGCTGCGATCAGCAACACCGTTGCGACGACCCGGGGAAACAGCAGGGAACTTACACGGCTTTGGTTGCTGTCTGTCATGCGAGCGGCGCCATCGTCAATATATGTGGGAACGATCGTCTCAGTGTAGATGCCGCGGCGTCCGCGCGCCAACCCGAGGTCTCCGGCCAGTAGGCTTTTAGCCACTCGCTGTTAACGAGCGAGCCGCCCGGAGGCGCACGGCAGGGAGAGTCCCCGTTCAACTGCGGCCGTACACCGGCACGGCGGCGCCGGTGACCGAACGCGCCGCATCCGACAACAGGAACGCGATCGCATCGGCGAGATCTGCGGGCGGAACCCAGGTGGAAAAATCCGCCGTGGGCATGGCCGCGCGGTTCTGCGGGGTGTCGATGGTTCCCGGCACAATGCAGTTGACGTTGATACCGCGCGCCTTGAGTTCGCCCGCCAAGCTTTCGGTCAACCGCAGCACCGCCGTCTTGGCGGCGCTGTAGGCGGCGTAATTAGGGCTACCCTGAAAGGCGTTGCGGCTCGCGATATTAACGATGCGGCCGCTCTGCGCCTTGAGCATATATGGAATCACGGCGCGGCAGGCGTTGAGCGCGGTGCGCACGTTGATATCGTACAAAAAATCCCACTCCGACGGATCGGTCTCGTGCACCGGCTTGCCGCCGCGAAATCCACCAACGGTATTCACCAGCCCGTCCAGCCGCCCGAAGCGCTTGTGCGCCTCGGCCGCCATGGCGTTCACCGACTTGGGATCGGTCATGTCGATGTCCCCCGCCAGCCAGTGCTGGGCGGAACTCTTCAGATCGCCGTAGGTTTTCTGCAGGCGATCGCTTGAACGATCCACCAGAATCGTCTTGCCGCCCTGTGCCTGAACGCGCTTGGCCACGGCATGGCCTAGATTGCCGACCGCGCCTGTGATGATTACCACCTTGTCTTTCAAACTGGACATGTTCTTTCGCTCCCGTCATTCATGAAATTCACCTACGCCGCACAGATTATTCTCTGTCTACGCGACGTGATTTCTGTTCTAAGGAACATAACCGATGTCTATGGCGGAGGGAATTAGAGTTTAATGATGCTTCTCATAGCTCAGGATATTCTGTGGCGCCGCGTTTGGCCGCGAATAAAACCGCCTGCCCATATATCCTGGATTCCGAACCACCAATGTACCAACTTGCTTCCCCAACGGGGTCTGATAGTATTACAGTATTACATCATTACCGTAAGAAGAAGGCTGTCCTATGCAGCAGATTTCCAGGCTCACCAGCAAGTTCCAGACGACGATCCCGCTTGCCGTCCGCCGTAAGCTGGGTCTCAAGCCCGGCGATGCGGTGGTATTCGAAATAGAGAACGACGTTATCACGGTGCGACGCGCCACGGTCCTCGACAGGGAGTACGCCAAATCCCTCGAGGGCACGCTGACCGAGTGGCTATCCAAGGAAGACGAAGAGGCCTATCGTGGATTATGACCGCTTCGAGGTGGTTACCGTTCCGTTTCCCTTCACGGACAAGGCCCAGGTAAAGCGCCGCCCGGCTCTGGTATTGTCGAGCCATGCCGTATTCGGCCGCAAGGCCGGCCACAGCGTCATGGCCATGATCACTAGCGCGCAGAATCCACCGTGGCCACTCGATGTGCTTATATCCGATCTCGACGCCGCCGGTCTTCCGGCCGCTTCGGTCGTGCGCATGAAGCTTTTTACCCTCGACCATCGCTTCATCGTTAGCAAGCGCGGGAAACTTTCGGAAAAGGACCGGAAGGCGGTAAACCGTGCGCTTAAATCAGCGCTCGACCTCTGAAGACGCAGGCTCTCGTCCCCACGGCCAAATGACGAGGATTCAGGCCTTGCCGGTTTTTGGGATGAACCGCAGCGCCACCCCGTTATTACACCAGCGTTTACCGGTGGGCGGCGGACCGTCATCGAACACGTGCCCATGATGACCGCCGCAGCGCACGCAGTGATACTCGGTGCGCGTATAGATCAGGAAACCATCCTTCTTCGTGGCGAAGGCGCCGGGAATGGCGGTAAAGAAACTGGGCCAGCCGGTGCCGCTATCGTATTTCATGGCCGAGGTAAACAGCGGCAGGCTGCAGCCGGCGCACACGAAAACGCCCGGTCGCTTTTCATCGTTCAACGGGCTGCTGGCAGCGCGCTCGGTGCCTTCTTCGCGCAGCACTTTATATTGCGCCGGGGCGAGGAGCTTCTTCCACTCTTCGTTCGGGCGCTTGAGCGGCTCGGTCGTCAGCGCCACATCGGCTCCCGGCGCGAGAAATTCCTTCCAGTTCTTCTGTAACTCCTCCACGTTCACCGACCCACGCACTGGCGCTGCCGCCCATCCGCGCCACGCCGGGGTTATCAGGAGCGGCACCGCCGCCAAGCCTTTGAGTAGATTTCGTCGATTCATTGGACCTCCGATTGTAATGCCCGCCAATAGTCGCACGGACTCTTGATACGCTGACATATGGACCAATTTCTGAGGCGGTTGTTCAATCGTAACTCTGAGATATCCCCGCTTCCACGGACCTCCAAGTTCTCTGGTCCCTTGATCCTTACGCCAATGGCACGAATCAGTCATTTGCGAGGTGTGAACCGGGTGGTCAGCTGCAAGCGACCGCCTCCGACTCGGAACAGACTTCAGGCCAAATATGGTAGTAGCGGTGCTTCCCCTATCATTGTGAGACCCGCCTCAAACCCACCACGATCCCTTGCAGGGTTTGTCAGATCGGTTAATACTGCACAGCCATCCCGGCTTATGACCTAAGTGCCTGATGGCAAAAACTTAATGCAACCCAGCCCCGCCAGGTTAGACGTCACGGGGCCAGGTTATACGTCAGAATGTGACGTCTAAATTACGTTAGCCCCTTCAAGGAAAGGTTTCACAATGGCTGATAACTGGAAACCAGTTGCCATCATCGCCGAGGAGGTTCCGCCTCGCAGTAAGCGTTCTGCCTATCCAGAGCCGTTCGCATCTCGCATGATCGGCAGAGAGAAGAAGCCCCTCGGAGATTTGTTTTCTCTGACTAACTTCGGCGTCAATCTCACGCGCCTTGCGCCGGGTTCACTCTCCGCGTTACGGCATGCCCATTCAGTGCAAGATGAGTTAGTTTACGTGCTGCAAGGCAGCCCTGTTTTGGTCACAGATGTCGGCGAAACGCAGTTGCATCCGGGCATGTGCGCAGGCTTCAAAGCAGGCACAGGAGACGGCCACCACTTGGTTAATCGCTCAACTGGAGACGTTGTTTATTTAGAGGTGGGTGACCGCACAGCGGGAGACTCAGCCACGTATCCTGACGATGACCTTCAGGCCATTTTGGTCAGTGGCACTTGGCAGTTCACTCACAAAGATGG
Source organism: Sulfuricaulis sp. (assembly GCA_030650525.1). Classification (GTDB taxonomy): domain Bacteria; phylum Pseudomonadota; class Gammaproteobacteria; order Acidiferrobacterales; family Sulfurifustaceae; genus Sulfuricaulis. The sequence continues at coordinate 1,061 of JAUSDQ010000296.1, read as the reverse complement.
AACACCCTACTAGCCTCACACACGGGGCTAACCCGTCGCTCAACCTGACTCGCTACGTCGGCGCTTCGCGCCTCGTAGCTCGCAGGTTAGCTCTGCGTTAGAAGGCAGGACGTGATGTTGTCGGGTTTCTGTCAGGTCAATGTCGGGCGGTTGCCGTAGTGGTTGCGCCGAAAACATCCGATCATTTGGGCACGTAACCACCGGAGATTTTGCAATGACCACTTCATATCGTAGTGCCCAAATAAAAGAGCTACGGACTTCCCGGGCATGGTCCCAGGAACAGCTTGCAAAAATGGCTGGGCTTGATGTTCGTACAATCCAGCGCATTGAAAAAGGCGAACCTGCATCCTTTGAATCCCTCAAGTCTGTCGCCTCAGTTTTAAAGCTAAATGTCAGCGACCTTCTCAATGAGAAGAAGGCAGAGGAGAAAAAGAAAACAGAGGCCGAAAGTCCGAAAGGGGATTTTCTCATCCGGGTAAGCGATGGCAATCAGCTTTTTACGCTCATGGATGGTGCTCACGCTTATGCTTTTAACAACGACACTCTTGAATCAGATGACGATACGCAACTCGTTGCGGATTTCCTTCAAGAGCTTCACGACTGGGGCGAACTCGGGGATGATATCGGACCCGGTGAGAGGGTGCGTACTGCCCACGAATACACGAAAAGAATTAAAGACCTTGAGGATAGAGGGCTCTGGGTTTTTGCTGGCCGAAACAAGCGCAAGTATTCCTCTGGCGACAAACCAGTCTCGTTGAGCGTATTCGTGGTTCATGTGCTCAAGTCAACAAACCCAGAGATAGTTACGCTCGATCCATCGAAGGCATCTGTATTTGCGGAGCCCAAGTGAAACATATGCCTTCTAACTTCGTGTTCGAGGCGGACGCGGTGATACGGCACACTGTTTCCTGTTGTGACCGTGCCCCGCGCCGCTCAACACGGCGTTGATGTCAGTGTGTTGCTTAACCACGTGTCCGTGGAAACGGGTACTACTCGGAACCCAATTCCAGGATTCACACTGATAGGTCATAAAAACACATAGCGTGGAGACAAGTTCGGCG
>JAUSDQ010000293.1 GCA_030650525.1 Sulfuricaulis sp. | reverse complement strand
TAAAATAAACGCCATATCCTATAATTCTTTTCCAAGAAACATCTTTTGACCATACTTTCGCAATGCACGCCATGATAAGAGCTACTGGCAAGTTTCCAAGATAACTCCCAATAAAAATGCCAATTATCTCCATGAGATTTCCTTCCATCTTCTAAACCTAACGCTGTTTTAACCGGCGCGGGCCACGACACGAAAACATTGCGCCGTCGTCACACCGCGTCCGGTTGAAAACATAGTTAGCGGATATGTTTGCTACCTTAGCCACGCGATCAACACTCCCGCGATTGCGATTAGCGATGTAACAATAAACTTCCAGTGCTCTGTAAAGAACCGCCACAGCACTGAACCTATTTCTCCGAGCGACATATGAAGGGCGTTCTTTCGTTTTGGCGCCGTATAAAGAAGGCCGAAATCCTCGCTATTCTTGACTTCCAAGCCACGAAACGAGGATGCCAAAAACCGTATTACTGGAAAGAAAACCGTATAGAGCCGATAGCGGAATGATCTTTTTCTCAGTTCATGATTTATTGCCGCGAGAATGGCGTTATGTGTGGAGTAGTTCGGTATGTCTGAAAACGCTTGTTGTTGAGGATGTGTTTTCTTGTGCTCTCTCACTTCTGATTTGAACTGTAGCAAATTGGCACTAGAAGCGTTTTTGATGCAACCAAGATAATGGCCAAGATTGGTCACACTAAACTTGGTCGTTACGAAATCGATATCGAATAATGTGCCCATTGTTCTTGTCCGCTAACGTCTTGCTGCGCGGCTGGCTCGCACGATGGTGAAAAATTGCACGACGCTTCCGGCCCGTTCGCACCAGCTAGAAGCTATGCCGCCTTTTACTGAAGCGGACGACACTTCGGGATGTGCACCCATAAGGCCTTACAGCGGTCTTCGTATGGCAAATATCTTTCGTCAGCCGCCAACACACACACGATATCTCCCTTCCTCGCAATTGTCTGGCCACCAGACTTCATGTCTTCCGAGAATCTAGTCACTTCAATGAGCCCAACTCGAAAGGAATAATCTTTGTAGCTAATGACGTCTCCGATCTTCACTTGCCGTAGATTCGGCAACTTTCCAACCGGGCCAGACTTGCACGAAAGGCCCAGCAGTACGGATTCATGGCTTAAGAGAGTCGCCGACTGGTCAAGCACTTCCACAGCCACTGCACGACTTCTCTCGGGTTCAATAGCTTGTACGGAAGACGGGCTGAGCAAACAGAAAATGATGATCAAGAAGGTAGAAGTCTTCACTTGAATTCCCAGGCAGTATAACGCAGAGCTAAGCCGCGAGCGAAGTCGGCGCGTACGCGCCGACGTAGCGAGTCGGCTTGATCGCCTTGTTGGGCGCTCTGTAATAAGTCCCGAAAGATGGATAGTGTGCAGATGTTAGCCGCGCGCTAGTTCCGGGGCAACCAGCCCTTCGCATTCCGTTCAGGCACGGGAAGGCCTTTCTGATTGAGATGTTTGAGCAGAACTGCCTCGTAGTGTGGAGCCCAGCCATCCCAGTTTCCGTTCCAACAAGAATTGCAACAAAAGATGTCGCCGTAGAGTTCTAGTTTGTGGCCTTCGTATCGGTGATGCCCCTATTGGTACTGCTGTCCGCAGACATCACATGCCATTATTACTTTGTCCATCGCTTCACCTTCAATTCTTGTTCTTTAACATGAAGAATGCGACGCCGCCAATGACAAGAACGCCAAGCCATTGGGTGATAAGCATGCCGGTGTCGACTGACCCAACCAGTGGGGGGCCATTAAATGTGGGCGGACTGAAGATAAAGCCGTAACCCAAGTTGAATATCACACCGTTCGCGCCTCGAAAATTAAAGGGTGGAAACAAAAGCATCGCGGCAATAACCACAATAACAACGACAAGCGTGATCTTCTGTTTATCGTTCATCATATCTCCGATTGGGCGCCCAACGTGGAGCTAAGGGAAAAGGGTAAGGGAAAAGGGTAAGGGAAAAGGGTAAGGGAAAAGGGGACGCTACCCTTATTTTTCCAAGCACTGCACACCGGCCAACTTAAATTTGATTTCAGTTTCAGTACTCCCATACAAGCTGGCATACTACGCCGCATAATTTGAGTGGTCAAAAAATGATCAATAAATTACACGTCGCGGGGCTGTACGCCATCGCCGACACGCAGTACCTCGATGACGAGCGACTGCTGCCGGCCGTGGGCGAGGCTATTACGGGCGGCGCACGCATTATTCAGTATCGGGATAAATCGCATGACCTGCCGGCACGCCTCGCGCAGGCAAAAAAAATCGCCGCGTTATGCCGGCAACATGGCGTGCTGTTCATCGTCAACGATGACGTGGAACTGGCGAAACAGACAGCGGCCGACGGCGTGCATCTCGGACGGGAAGATGCCTCGCTCACACAGGCGCGCGAGCAACTGGGGCACGGGACTATCATCGGCGTTTCCTGCTACAACGAACTGGCACGAGCCGTCCGAGCGCAGGCCGACGGCGCGGATTATGTCGCCTTCGGGAGCTTCTTTCCGTCGCGCACCAAGCCTCAGGCGGTGCGTGCCGGCCTCGAACTGCTGTGCGAGGCGAAACAGAAGCTGCACATTCCCGTGGTTGCCATCGGCGGCATCACACCGGAAAATGGCGCTCACCTTCTCGCCGCCGGGGCGGATGCGCTGGCCGTAATCGAAGGCGTGTTCGGTCAAGCTGATATTCGTGCAGCGGCGGTGTGCTACGCGCGGCTCTTCCATCCTTTAGGTCCGTAGGCGCGCCATCCTTAGGCGCACTTCTCACGATGCGTTAGGGAGCGAAGGGTATCGCCCCAGCCGACAAACCCGTGCGGTATTGGTGGAAATGCATCGGGGCGTATATACTTCAATGTAGATACGTTTTGATGAGGAACGGAGCGATGAAAACCGCCAAAATATTCCGCAGCGGCAACAGCCAGGCCGTCCGGCTCCCCAAGGAGTTCCGCGTTTCCGATGACGAGGTCTTCATCAAAAAAACCGGGGGGATGATCGTGCTGATCCCCAAGAAAGGCGGTCGCTGGAAGAACGTGAAAGCCTGCGCCGGCCGCTTCAAGGGCGAACTGGAGCGCAAACAGCCGCGGACGTTCGATGGGCGCCCCTGGCCGCAATGAACTATCTGCTGGATACCGACGCCTGTATTTACCTGATGACCGACCGCGAACCGCGGCGGCGTGCAAACATACTGGCGCATCTGGAGGCGCTGCCGTCGGATGAAATCGTCTACCTCTCCAGCATCACCGTAATGGAACTAAGCTACGGCGCGCACAAGGGCCGCTGGAGCAAGGCCAATACCGAAGTGCTGGAGCAATTTTTGCTGGATTTCGCCATCGCGCCGTTCGATGAAAAGGCCGCGCGCATTGGCGGCGCGCTGCGCGCCGCCTTGGAGAAAAAAGGCAAACCGATCGGCCCAATGGATACGCTAATCGCCGCGCACGCCTTGAGCCTGGGAACCACTCTGGTAACCAACAACACGCGCGAATTTTCCCGTGTCTCCGGTTTGAAAGTGAAAAACTGGGCAGCCCTCTAAAAGAGTGCTAACAAAATGATCGCCCTCTCACCCTACCTCTTCTCCGTGCGCGGGGGGGGAAGTTGTGTGAGCGGTTAGGGATAATTTCGGCGGGTTACGCCGCTACGCGGCTAACCCGCCCTACATGAAAATATTAATTTGGAACATATATGACCATTTCATCTGACCTCTTCAAGCGTGCCCAGCAACACATCCCCGGCGGGGTGAATTCTCCGGTGCGCGCCTTCAAGGGCGTGGGCGGCAATCCGGTTTTTATCGCGCGTGGCGGTGGCGCGTATCTGTGGGACGCGGACGGCAACCGCTACATCGACTACGTCGGCTCCTGGGGGCCGATGATCCTCGGTCATGCGCATCCCAAAGTCATCGCGGCAGTGAAGCAAGCGGTGGAACGGGGGCTGGGATTCGGCGCACCGACGCAGATTGAGATCGAAATGGCGGAGCTGATCTGCCGGCTGGTGCCTTCGATTGAAAAGGTGCGCATGGTCAGTTCCGGCACCGAGGCCACGATGAGCGCCATTCGCCTCGCGCGTGGCTTCACCGGGCGCGACAAGATCATCAAGTTCGAGGGCTGCTATCACGGCCACGCCGATTCGCTGCTGGTCAAGGCCGGTTCGGGAGCCCTCACGCTCGGCGTGCCGACCTCGCCCGGCGTGCCCGCCGGTCTCGCGGAACTCACGCTCACACTGGAATACAACAACCCCGCACAGGTACGTGAAGTATTCAGAAAATTGGGCAAGGAAATCGCCTGTGTGATTGTCGAACCGGTGGCCGGCAACATGAACTGTGTGCCACCCGTGACAGGGTTTCTACAAACCCTGCGCGAGTTGTGCACGCAACATGGCGCGCTGCTGATTTTCGATGAGGTCATGACCGGCTTTCGCGTAGCGTTGGGAGGTGCCCAGGCGCTGTACGGGATCAAACCCGATCTCACCACCCTCGGCAAGGTGATCGGCGGCGGCCTGCCGGTCGGGGCCTTCGGCGGGCGCGCCGACATCATGTCGCGCATCGCCCCGGAAGGACCGGTGTATCAGGCCGGGACGTTGTCGGGCAATCCGGTGTCACTGGCGGCGGGATTGGCGACGCTCAAGGAAGTCATGCGCGCCGGGTTCTTCGATGAGCTGTCAGCCCGGACTTCAAGGCTGGCGCAGGGATTGGCGGAGCGGGCGAAACGCGTCAACGTTCCACTCACCACCCAGTCCGTCGGTGGGATGTTCGGGATTTTTTTCACGAAAGAAAAAGCGGTGACCAGCTTTGCGCAGGTCATGGCATGCGACGTCGAGCGCTTCAAAAAATTCTTTCACGGGATATTGCGGGAAGGGGTTTATCTGGCGCCGTCCGCGTTTGAGGCCGGCTTCGTCTCGGCGGCGCATACCGACGCCGATATCGCGGCAACACTGGATAAGGCGGAAAAGGTTTTCAAGACGCTATAAAAAGAAACGGGCCGGTGGTCCGGCCCGCGTGTGCACCCCGCACATTAATTCTTTCAGCTGACTAAAATATTCTCCGAAGCAAACCGGACCGTGGCCACTTGCGGGCGAATCGCCTCGTCACTGAGGGCGATGTCGACGCCGAGGATCGCCACCAGATTATCATGATCGCGCACGCCGGGCAGTTCCTCGCGCAGGTAGCCGTAATGGGTTTCGTTCATGTACACGACGTTCGGACGGTTGCCGTGCATATGTTCGTAATTACTTACCAAATTGACTATGTGACTCAACATGGCTTGCTCCTTTCGCCCCTTCGGGCCGTCTGGAATCCCGCTGCTGCCTATCCGTGATTCCGTGATTCTTACCTAGGGGAAGAGCAATACTCATGCCATGCCAACCACAAGCCTAAGTCACTGAAATGTATAGTCTTTTAAGACTAAGGCTCTGTGACGGGTTACGTCAGTTACGGGGAAAGGCCAGCGATAAAGGCCGGCACATGCCGTCGCACGGCAAAAAACACCCTGCCGGGCCCTGGCTTCAGTAAGGGGAAGGGGAACCGCTGGACGCGATCAGTGCAGACCGGCCATGTATTCGGACACGGCCTTGATTTCCAGCTCCGACATGTGAAACGCGATGCGGGTCATGGTTTCACCGTCATTGGCGCGGGCGCCGGCCTTGAAGGCGAGCAATTGGTTCTGGGTGTAGGCGGTTTTCTGGCCGGACACTTTCGGGAACCGCGGCGGGATCCCATGGCCCGAGGGGCCATGACAGCTCATGCAGGCGGAAACCCCCATCTTGGCATTGCCACCGCGATAGACCTTCTCGCCCAGTTTGGCGAGCTGGGCGTCGTTGGCCGCGCCGGGCTGACTCTTGAGACTCGCATAATAGGCCCCGAGGTTTTTCATGTCGGCGGCGCTGAGCGCTGCCGCCATACCGAACATGATGGCATTCTTGCGCCGGCCGGCCTTGAAATCGGCCAGCTGCTTGGCGATGTAGTCCGGATCCTGACCCGCGAGTTTGGGCCAGGTGGGGTCCGCCCCGCCATTGCCATCCTGACCGTGACAGGCCGCGCACATCCCCGCCTTGGCCTTACCGGCGGCGATATTGCCTGCCGCTTGGGCCGGTGCGATTAGAGCAAGACACATCCAGGCGATCATGGCCAGCGACAGCAAAATTTTCATAAAACCCCCGTGAAGAAAACGACATGAAACCCGCTGATTCCTGGCGCACGCGCCGTTTGAGCGGAAATCAGGGCGGCCTTATATACCAAGAGCCCGCCTTCGGGTCAATTTTAAAGGTCAATTTTGCAGTATTTTTCCATTGTCAGCAGCAATTACAAATAATCCATTCGCGCCGAACAAGGGATAGTAACGCGAAGAAAGCAGGCCATAAAAAAAGCCCCGGAAACAAGGGGAGAGTGTCCGGGGCCGAACATGCCCCGGATGATGTGCATCCGGGACTCTTCCCGCTCAGGGAGGTGGAGCGGGAAAGAACGAAATCCAAATCGTGCGTGACGATTATAGACCTGATCGCATTCCACTAGTTCATCATATTTTCAATCCGATTGTAACAATTTGTTTCGGCGATTTTCTGCAACTTTCGTGTGTGTTTAGCAACCGCCGTCGCGCGTGGCGCCAAGCGCTAGTGGGCCTCGTCCCAATTGTTGCCAACGCCAATGTCCACGATCAGCGGCACGGACAAACTCGCGACCTCGCTCATCGCCCGGCGGATGGTGTCACGCGCGGTTTCGATAGTGTCCGTGCGGATTTCGAACACGAGCTCATCGTGCACCTGCATGATCATGCGCACATCGAGTCCCGATCGCGCTATCCAGTTATCCACTGCCAGCATCGCCAGTTTGATCAGATCCGCAGCCGTGCCCTGCATCGGCGCGTTGATGGCGGCGCGCTCGGCGGCCTGACGCCGGTTCATGTTGGCGGCATTGATCTCGGCGGTGTGCAAGCGCCGGCCGAACAGGGTCTCGACGTAACCCTGGCGGCGCGCGGTCTCGCGCGTGCGCTCCATGAACTCGCGCACGCCGGGGTAGCGCTTGAAATAGCGCTCGACATATTCCTGCGCCGCGGCGCGATCGATGCGCAACTGTTTCGCCAGGCCGAAGGCCGACATGCCGTAGATGAGGCCGAAGTTGATGGCCTTGGCGGCGCGGCGCATGTCATCCGTTACGGTCTCGGGCGTGGCGCCGAAAACTTCCGCGGCCGTGGCCCGATGCACGTCCAGGTTTTCGGCAAAGGCGTGGATGAGACCCGGGTCGCCCGAGAGGTGCGCCATGATGCGCAGCTCGATCTGCGAGTAGTCCGCGGACATGATTTGGTAACCGGGCGCGGCGATGAACGCCTGGCGGATGCGCCGCCCCTCGGCGGTGCGCACCGGGATGTTTTGCAGGTTGGGATCGGTCGAGGACAGCCGCCCGGTCGCCGCCACCGCCTGGTGATACGAGGTGTGCACACGCCCGGTATTTGAATCGATCATCTCCGGCAGCTTATCGGTGTAGGTGGACTTGAGTTTGGCCAGGCTGCGATAGTCGAGAATCAGCTGCGGCAGCGGATAGTCGAGCGCCAGTTCCTGCAACACCTCTTCCGCCGTGGACGGCTGGCCGGTGGGTGTTTTCTTGAGCACCGGCAGCTTGTGCTTGTCGTAAAGGATTTCCTGGATCTGCTTGGGCGAGCCCATATTGAACGGCTGGCCCGCGAGCTTGTGCGCTTCGCTTTCGATCTCAATCAGACGCTTGCCCAGTTCGTTGCTCTGCGCCCGCAGCATCGCGACGTCGATCAGCACGCCATTCCGCTCCATGCGCGCCAGCACTGGCACCAGCGGCATCTCGATCTCGTCGAACAACTTCACCAGCGTCGGCACCTCGTTCAGGCGCGGCCACAGGTGTTCGTGCAACCGGAAGGTGATATCGGCGTCCTCGGCGGCGTAAGTCGTCGCCTGTTCCAGCGGCACCTCGCTGAAATTGATCTGATGCTTGCCCTTGCCCGCGACCTCTTCGTATTTGACCGTCTTGTAGCCGAGGTACTTGAGCGCGAGCGAGTCCATGTCGTGGCGCGAGGCGGTCGAATCCAGCACATAGGATTCGAGCATGGTGTCATAGCGCATCCCGGCCAGGCGAATGTCGTAATTGGCGAGCACGCTCATGTCGTATTTGAAGTTCTGCCCGATCTTGGGATGGTGTTCGTCTTCCAGCAGCGGCTTCATTTTGGCGAGCACGGTCTCGCGCGGGAGCTGGACGGGGGCGCCCGGGTAATTATGCGCCAGCGGCACGTAAGCGCCGGCGCCGGCGCCGTCACTGAAGGACAGCCCCACGATTTCGGCTTGCAGCGCGTCCAGGCTCGTGGTTTCAGTATCGAAGGCGAACAGTTTCGATTTACCGAGTCGTACCAGCCAGCGGTCGAGTGCCGCCATGTCGGTGACCATCTCATAGGCCGCGTTCGTGGCCGCCGGCGCGTCCACCGTCGTGGCCACCGGGGCCGGATTCGCCCCGCCGAGGTCCGCCAGCCAGGTTCTGAATTCCAGACGCGCGAACAGCTCGCGCAGGCGCGCGTTATCCGGCGGCGTACGCCGCAGGTCCGGCGGGGCGAGCGGTAAATCCACGTCGCACTTGATCGTGGCCAGTTGCCGCGCCATGGGCAAGACCGCCAGTGCGCCACGCAGGCTGTCACCGACTTTGCCGGGAATCTCGGCGGCGTGCGTCACCACCGCATCGAGCGAACCGTATTGTTGCAACCACTTGGCCGCGGTCTTGGGGCCGACCCCGGGGACACCGGGAATGTTGTCCGAGGTATCGCCGACGAGCGCGAGGTAATCCACGATCTGCTCGGGCGTCACGCCAAACTTGGCGACCACCGCGGCGCGGTCGTACACCGCGTCTTTCATGGTATCCACCAGCCGGATGTGCCCGTCGACAAGTTGGGCCATGTCCTTGTCGCCGGTGGAGATCACGGTCGCGCGTCCGGCGGCGGCCGCGGCGCGCGCCAGGGTGCCGATGACGTCGTCGGCCTCCACGCCTTGGACCTGGATGAGCGGCAGGCCGAGGGCGCGGATAATGTCGTGAATCGGCTCAATCTGGGTGGAGAGCTCGTCCGGCATCGGCGGGCGGTGGGCCTTGTATTCGGGATAGATGTCGTCGCGAAAGGTCTTGCCCTTGGCATCGAATACCACCGCCATATATTCGGTGTCATAGTCCGTCATCAGCCGGCGCAGCATATTCACCACGCCATACACCGCCCCGGTCGGCTCACCGCGCGAATTGGTAAAGGCGGGCATGGCGTGGAAGGCGCGGTAAAGATAAGATGAACCGTCTACCAGAATTAGTGGCGCAGCTTGTCCTTTGTCTCCTGGCACCTCCGTGGCAATGTGTTTCTTCCGGTCTGTGGCTTTGGGGCTCATGCGACAGATGGGCCGCCCGAAGTCCGGATGTTTGTGCTAAAAATCATATATGAATAACCGAAACCTCAGTGACAAGAACTCGCCGTTGCCCAAGACCAACGGCGTTGACTCCCAATTCCGCATCGAGGTGGCGCCCTCGGGCACCATGTCGCGCGAATCGTGGAAGATTTTTCAGATCATGGCCGAGTTCGTCGCCGGCTTCGAACAACTCTCGCAAATCCAGCCCTCGGTCAGCATATTCGGCTCGGCGCGGACAGCGCCGGGCCATCCCTATTATGCCCTGACCGAGGAGATCGCGCGCAAGCTTTCCGACGCCGGTTTCTCGGTGGTCAGCGGCGGCGGCCCGGGCCTGATGGAGGCCGCGAACAAGGGCGCCTATGCCGGCAAGTCCCCGAGCGTGGGCCTGAACATCCGGCTGCCGCACGAACAGAGCGCTAACCCCTACCAAAATATCACGCTCACGTTCCAGCACTTCTTCGCGCGCAAGGTAATGTTTGTTAAATACGCCAAGGCCTACGTCTGCATGCCCGGCGGTTTCGGCACGCTCGACGAACTGGTCGAGGCGCTGACCCTGATCCAGACCGGCAAGAGCACGCGCATTCCCATCATCCTGGTGCACACGCCATTCTGGGCCGGCCTGGTAGACTGGTTCAAACAGACCCTGGTCGCCGAAGGCACCATCGACAATAACGATCTGCAACTCTTCAGCGTGGTAGACAGCGCCGAGGAGGTGCTGGACGTGATCTTCCGGTATTATGAGGAAAGCGGCTTCGCCCCCTCGGAAGCGGAAAGAGAGATCAAACTTAATCTCTGATGCTTGGAAAAAACTTCATGCGTACTGTTATTTTTTTTCTCCTCGCCCTCCTGACGGCACCCACGGTGCTGGCCGAGACGGCGGCGAACAGCGCCAAAGACAAGGCCGCCGCCCCAGCGACCGTGCCCGCGCCACCGCCGCCGCCGGAAAATTACCAGCCGCCGGCGGCGCCCGAACTCCCGGGAACCGGGCAACCGGAACCGGAGGTGACCATCACCACCAAGGGTACCGAGATTCACGAGGAGTACCGGCTCAACGGACGGCTCTACATGATCAAGGTCACCCCGACCAAGGGCAAACCGTATTACCTCATCGACCATGAGGGCAGTGGAAAATTCCGCCGCGACGATTTTCAGCCGCGCATCGCGATACCCATGTGGGTCATCAAACGTTTCTGAATGTCCCTGATTATTCCGCGCCGCCGTTTTTTTTCCTGAGCGCCCTCAAGGGAGAAAAGGCATGGATGAAAGTCATTCACCGGCGCACCCGACACAGTACTTGCGTGGCATGAAGCAGGGCTTCGCCTGGATCGCCGACGGCCTGAAGTGGGTGCTGCAACAGCCATCGCTCTGGTTCGGGATGACGGCGGTTTATTTCGCGCTCGGCTTTTTGCTCAAGCTGATTCCTTTCATGGGAGATTTGCTCCTGGTCCTTATCACACCCATGCTGCTCGCCGGTGTTGTGTGGGGCCGCGTGCAGGAACGGCCTGTCGACCAGACTCCCGCGCCAAGCGACACCGTTCAGCGACTGTATCGGACCTGGATCCTGCGACCGACACAGGAGCTGGTCTACATCTTCACGCAGGAGGAAAAGATATTTGGCGCTGTGCTGCTCGGCATCGTGACACTGGGTCTGGAAATGACGGTCAAGATTACCGGTTACCTGCTGATCGGCGGTTCCATGGTGTCGGGGCTGACCGCCGACCAGCTGGGCGCGCCGCAGCTCACGACCTTGCTGGGCATGTTCGTGATCGCCATGCTGTTCCTGATTCTGTCCATGGGCCTGATCTACAGCGTGCCGCTCACGGTTCTGGGAAACCGACCGCCGTTCGCGGCGATTGCCGAAAGCTTTTTTGTCTGCCGCCGCTATCCGGTGCCGATGCTGGCGCTCACCCTGCCGTTTTTTCTTGTGTATCTCGCCATCACGGTGGCATTTGCCCAAGATCGCTGGCTGGGATACCTGCTGGTCATCAGCTTGGGGCTGGTCACGCTCCCGGTCTTCGTCGCCTCGGTCTATCGCAGTTATTTGACGTTTTTCCCGCTCGATCTGCCCGCTGCCGCGCGCTAAGCGCTGCTTGCGCTCGCGGCATACCCCCGGTCCCGGCTTATAATTCCGGCGATGCGCGTACGGGTCTATCACGGCGAGGCGTTGGCGGCCTACGGTTTCGGTCAAGGTCATCCCTTCGGCCCTGACCGCCTGGGCGCCTTCTGGCAAGAGGCCGTAAGGAAGGGCATCGACCGGAAGGCGGAAATCGCCGCGCCGGTTTCGTGCACGGAGAACGATCTGGCGCTGTTTCACACCGCCGACTACATCGCCCGGGTACGTCAACAATCGGTCAGCGGTGAGGGCTATCTCGACGACGGCGATACACCGGCATTCAAGGGAGTGTTTGAGGTCGCCGCGGTCGTGGTGGGTTCCGTGCTCGACGGCCTCCAAGGCATTATCGAAGGCCGCTGCGATCGCGTGTTCGTACCGATCGCCGGACTGCATCACGCGCGCCGCGATTCGGCCGCGGGCTTCTGCGTGTTCAACGACATCGGCGTGCTGATCGAGGCGCTGCGCAGACGGCACGGTATCCAACGCGTGGCCTACGTGGACATCGACGCGCATCACGGCGATGGCGTGTTCTATGCCTTCGAGGACGACCCCGATTTAATTTTCGCCGATATCCACGAGGATGGCCGTTATCTTTATCCCGGCACCGGCAGCGCGCAGGAAACCGGTAAGGGAAAAGCCCAAGGCACCAAACTCAACATCCCGCTCGAACCCGGCGCCGACGACGCGGCATTTCATCGGGTGTGGCCGCAGGTCGAGGAATTCGTGCGCGCCGGCCGGCCGGAATTCAGTATCCTGCAGGCCGGCGCCGACAGCATCGCCGGCGACCCCATCACCCACATGCAGTTCACGCCCGCGGCTCATACACACGCCACGGCGCGCTTGTGCGCGCTGGCCGATGAGTTCTGCCACGGCCGGATCATCGGTCTCGGCGGCGGCGGATACAATCGCGCCAACCTCGCGGCCGCCTGGTCCGGCGTCGTCGAGGCCATGCTGGTCGCGTGAGCCCCGCCTTTGTTGTCGCCTAACATTCCCGGTAGTCTTCGTCAGGGATACAAACAATAACCGCTCATGAAATCACGTCCCCAGCCCGGAAAACAGCGCCGCCCGGTGTCATCATTCTGGACGTCCATCGCCAACGCCATCGACGCGATCAACGAGCACGTCGGGCGCGCGGTGCTGTGGCTGGTGGGCGCGGTCACGCTGATCTCGGCGCTGAACGCGCTGGCGCGTTACGGGCTGGGACGCTCGTCCAACGCCTGGCTGGAAATCCAGTGGTACCTGTTCGGCGCCATCATTCTGCTGGCCGCCGGTTACACCCTCAAGCACAACGGCCACGTGCGCATCGACATCATCTACGGGCGCCTCGAAGCGCGCACCCAGGCCTGGATTGATCTGCTGGGGGCACTGTTGTTCCTGCTGCCGCTGTGCGGGTTGATGGTGTGGCTGGCGTGGCCCGGCTTCGTGGATTCCTTCGTGAGCGGCGAAACCTCGCCCGACGCCGGCGGGCTAATTCGCTGGCCGGTGCGGTTGCTGATCCCGCTCGGCTTTGCGCTGCTCGCGCTCCAGGGCGCGGCCGAGATCATCAAGCGCGTCGCCTTCCTGCGCGGCGAAGGAAAACTCACGCACGAACAGCCGCGGGAGGAAGCATGAGTTTCGCGGTGATGGCACCGCTCATGTTCGCCGGGCTGGTGGCTTTCCTGCTGCTCGGCTATCCGGTGGCGTTCGCGCTCGCGGCGAATGGTCTGCTGTTCGCCTTCGTCGGCATCCAGTCAGGATTTTTCGACATGAGCCTGATGCAGGCATTGCCCGAGCGTGTCTACGGCATCGTCTCCAACCCAACGCTGCTCGCGATTCCGTTTTTCACCTTCATGGGCTTGGTGCTGGAGCGCAGCGGCATGGCCGAGGAATTGCTCGACACCGTCGGCCAGCTGTTCGGGCGCGTGCGCGGTGGGCTCGCTTATGCCGTTGTCTTGGTAGGCGCGTTGCTGGCCGCTACCACCGGCGTGATGGCGGCCTCGGTGATCGCCATGGGCCTGATCTCGCTGCCGATCATGCTGCGCTACGGTTACGACAAGCGCCTCGCCAGCGGCGTGATCACGGCCTCGGGCACACTGGCGCAGATCGTGCCGCCGTCGATCGTGCTGATCGTGCTGGCCGACCAGCTCGGTGCCTCGGTCGGCGACATGTACACCGGGGCGCTGGCGCCGGGTCTGGCGCTGGCCGGCCTGTATTTGTGTTATGTGTTCGGCGTCACGTTGCTAAAGCCGGAAGCCGCTCCGGCCCTGCCGCCGCAGGCGCGTACACTCCGCGGCGCGGCACTGGCACGGCGTGTGGCGGTTTCAATGATCCCGCCGCTGGTGTTGATTTTCCTGGTGCTCGGAACCATCTTTCTCGGCATCGCCACGCCGACCGAGGGCGGCGCGCTCGGCGCGGCCGGGGCGGTGGTGCTGGCGGCGCTGCGTCGACGGCTGACACTGGATGTCGCGAGGCAGGCCATGGACTCGACCGCGCGCCTGACCAGCTTCGTGATATTCATCCTGATCGGTTCAACCGTGTTCAGTCTGGTGTTCCGCGGCGTGGACGGCGACCTCTGGGTCGAGAGCCTGCTGACGCAACTGCCCGGCGGCGTGGTCGGCTTCCTCGTGGTCGTGAACCTGCTGGTGTTCGCGCTCGCCTTCTTCCTCGACTTCTTCGAGATCGCGTTCATCGTGGTGCCGCTGCTGGCGCCGGTCGCGGCCGCGCTCGGCATCGACCCGATCTGGTTCGGCGTGTTGCTCGGCATCAACATGCAGACCTCATTCCTGCACCCGCCGTTCGGCTTCGCGCTGTTTTATTTGCGCAGCGTCGCGCCCAAGAGCGTGCGCACCGCCGACATCTACTGGGGCGCGTTGCCGTTCGTGGGGTTACAAATCCTGATGGTGGTAATCGTGATCGTCTTCCCGCAGATCGTGGGCCACACACCCATCGCTCCGGAGAGCACGATCTTGGAGGTGCCGCTGGAGGTCGATCCCGACGCCGGCTTTCTGCCGCCGGAGTGGAGGTAA
>JAUSDQ010000286.1 GCA_030650525.1 Sulfuricaulis sp. | reverse complement strand
TCTCGTTCTTGCGTGTACCCAACGGTGTACCCCAGACTGCTGTTTTTCATCAGTCTATTTTGGGTACACCATGGGACAACTCAACGACCTCCAGATCAAGGCGGCACAGCCGCTCGAAAAAGAATATTTGCTTGCGGACGGCGAGGGTTTGTACCTTCGCGTGCGACCGACCGCCAAGGTATGGGTTTATCGTTACAAGCAGATGGGCAAGGAAGCCAAACTGAGCCTTGGGCACTATCCCATCGTATCGCTGGTGGCAGCGCGCAAGAAGGCCCGTGCGGAGGCTGAGAAGCGGGCCGGCGGCGTAGATCCCAGGGAAGCGCGTCGCGCGGATGACGAGCGTGATCGTGTCGCTCGGCTCAACACCTTTGAACTCTTGGCGCGTGCTTGGCACGGCCAGGCGAAAAAAGACCGGCAGTGGTCTGCCGGTTATGCCGGAAAGGTGATCCGGCATCTGGAACTGCACATTTTCCCGTGGATAGGCCACTTGCCGGTGGAAGCCATCAAGCCCACAGAGCTTGTTCGCTGTCTGCACCGCATCAAGGAGCGCGGCAACCTTGAAACCGCGCAGCGCGTGCGCGAGGCCGTACAGCACGTATACCAGTACTCCGTGGACAACGGCAGAAGCGCGTCATCGTGCGCTCCATCGACCTACCGCTGGACGTGGTCAAACTCGACCCGCGCAATCCACGAATCGCGAACACCGCCCGCGTCAACAATTTCGGCAATAGCGACGAGCAACAGCAGGAACTCACCGAACTGCTTTGGAGTGATCCTGATGTCCGCGCGCTCTACCAATCCGTGCGGCAGAACAAGGGGCTTGTCGAGCGCATCATCGTGCGCGCTGACGGCACCGTCGCTGAGGGTAATTGCCGCACCGTTGTCTATAGAAAGCTGGCACTCGCCGCCTCTGAGGACTCGACCTGGCAACGGATCCCTGCGCGTGTTCTTCCTGCCGAAATTTCGGAGCGCCAGCTCGCGGTTCTTCTTGGAGAGTTGCACGTTGGAGGAAAGAACAAGTGGTCGGCATTCGAGAAGGCAGGCCATATCTACGAGCTGTTTGAGACTCATGGGCTTACGCAGGATGAAATCGCCAAGCTGCTGAAAACCTCCAAAACTGCCGTAAATCACAGCACGCGCGCCTTCTCGGCAATGAAGGACAGTTATCTGCCGAAGTTTGGAGGGGTTGGCGCAGTCCATCGCTTTACTCACTTCCTGGAGTTGTACAAGCAGCCCGATTTGCGCGAATGGGTGATGGCAGATGACTAGGCGCTTGCGGAGTTTGTTGACTGGGTGGGGTCTGGCAGGCTGCCCAAGGCTGCCGACGTACGCGAACTTGTGGACATCGTCAAAAGCCCGCCGGCGCTCGCCGCGTTCCGTCAGTCCGGGTTTGAAGGCGCGCGCAGTGTGCTCGAGTTGGACCAGCCAGAACTTGCCT
>JAUSDQ010000278.1 GCA_030650525.1 Sulfuricaulis sp. | reverse complement strand
ACGGCTGCGAGATGTGAACTATCTTCGACCAACACGGCGCGCACCGATACCTTACCCTGGCGATCTTGCCCGCTGGAAAATTTGATGGCGTTGTTCGCCAGGTTGACCAGTATCTGGCGCAACCGCCCGGCATCCCCCATGACTGCTGCGGGAATACCCGGATCGGTAAACAGCGTCAGTTCCACCCCTTTCTTCAAGGCCATGGGAATCAGGGTTTCGCATGTCCCCTCCACCACCCCGGCGACATCCATCGGCGCATAATCGATCTGGAGCTTGCCGGCCTCGATCTTGGAAAAATCGAGAATGTCGTTGATGACAACCAGCAGCGAGAACGCCGAATCGTGGATGATGTTCGCCATCTCCATCTGCGGGCCGGTGAGGCTGCTCTGCTGCAGCACGTCGATCATGCCGACCACGCCATTCATCGGCGTGCGGATTTCGTGGCTCATCGCGGCAAGAAAATCCGACTTGGAACGGTTGGCCTGTTCCGCCTCGAGCCGGGCTTTATCCAGGTCGGCGGTGCGCGCCATGACTTTTTCTTCCAGTTCTGTGTTGAGCTTGTAGATCGCCTCCTGCGCCCGCTTGCGTTCGGTGATATCCATACGCACCCCGAGCATGCGGATTGCCTTGCCGTTCTCGTCGCGTTCGGCCACGCGCCCGATCACGCTCATCCAGCGGTAAGAGCCATCGGCATGGCGCAGCCGCGCTTCATACTGGTAGGAGGCATCGCTTCCGGCAAGCACGGCACGGATTTTTTCCGCTACCGCGTCGCGGTCTTCGGGGTGCGTTCGTTCCAGCCAGACCGCACGGTCAAGAAGGCCCTCTTCGGGCTCATACCCCAGCATGGTGAAATAAGTGGGAGTGGCATACCATTGATCGGCTTGCAGATGCCAGTCCCAGATACCGATGGATGCAGCCTCGGTGGCCAGGGTGATCCGCTGCGTCAGCAACCTGGCTTCGTTTTCGGCGCGCTCGCGCCGCGCTTCGTGGGCGAAATTATCCAGCGCGAAGCTGATGTCGGTCGCCATTTCCGTCAGCAGGTTGCGCGCATCTTCGTCGAAGGCGTTCATCTCCGCTGCATACAGGGTGAATGCGCCGACGACTGAACCGTCGCGGCGCAGCGGCAACGCCGCCGAGGCAACCCAGTCGGGTCGCGCGCCGCTTTCATTCCATGATGTGCAGAGCGGGTCGTGCTGAAAATCCTGGCACCAGTATGGTCGGCCTTCGCGGATGGCGGCACCGGTCGAGCCGCGCCCGAACGGGCTGTTCGCGTCAACCGGGATTTCGATGCCTTGCAGTTGCCCCGCGCCGTCGCCGAAACTGGCGACCTGCCTGATCGTTTGAATGCCGGGGTCGAGGAGCCCGACCCACGCCATTTTCATGCCGCCAAACTGCACCGCGTCGAGGCAGATTTGCGGAAATAATTCCGTCTCATCGGTGCAGCGCACGATAGCCTGGTTGCACTGGCTCAGGGCGGCATAAAGCTGGGTGAGGCGCTGGATTCTCGTCTCGTTGGTTTTGCGCCTGGTGATGTCGCGCACGATACCGATGGCGTGCCACCTGCCATCAATCTGTGTCGCGGAAACGGACAACTCAGCCGGAAACCCTTCGCCACCCTTGCGCAGCGCGGTGACCTCGCGCACATTGCCGATGATTGCCCCCTCGCCAGTCTTCTGAAAATGCGGGAAAGCATGCGCAAACCCGGTGTACGCCGATACTGGCGCGATCAGCGCATGCAGTTCCTGCCCTGTTGCTTCTGCGGCGGTATAACCAAAAATCCGCTCGGCGGCGGCATTCCAGAATGAGATGCGCTGGTCAGCCCCCATCATGATGATGGCGTCCTGCGCCGACTCGGTGATCTTGCGGAATTTTTCCTCGCTCTCCTTGGTTGCCGCCGCCAACCGCACCGCCAGCGCCAGGCGTTGCGCGCGCTGCTGTTGCCGCCACAGCAGCAGCAATGCCGCCATGATCGCGGCAATGGCGGCAAAAGTGATCAGGCCGATCCAGTACACCATGTCCCACATCGGCGCCAATATTTCGTCGCGGTCGACCTTGGCGACGATATGCCAGTTTGTTTCTGCCACCGGACGGTAGGCGGCCAGCACTGCCACTCCCCGGTAGTCCATACCCCGCACTGTACCGGGCTGGCTCGCGCGGATGGCGACGGCAGCCGGCAACACCGGTTCGGACACGGGCAACCTGATGGTCATGGGCAGGTCTTTGCGGTGGCGCAATTCGTTGAGAAACAGCGCGGATTCACCGTCGCGGTGCACCAGCAGGGTTTCGGCGCTGGCGCTGGCCGACGGCCAGTTGCGGATCAGCGGAAAAATGAAGCGTTGCGCCGTGACGCGCAACACGACGACCGCCACCGCACGTTCGCCTTGTGCGCCCGAAACGACCAGCGGCACCGCCCACTCCAGGTGGATATGGCCTTCTTCATCGCGGTAAATGTCGCGTCGTTGCACCTGTTTACTGGCCAGCGCTTGACGCAACAGACCGGGAAGGACCGGCGCTGCCGTCACATCTTCGCCCGATGAAAGCAGCAACCGGCCACTGGCATCCAGCAACAGGATTTTGGTGTAGTGGTAACTGGTGAGCAGATGTTCGAAACGATCCAGAATCAGTTTGGATAGTGCCACATCCTGTTTATGCCGCACGAACTGGCTGACCTGTGCCGCGAAGGCATTGTCGCTGGCCAGTATCTCGCCATCCCCGCGCCGCTCGTCCAACCAGTTCTCGATCTGCTCGGTCTTGAGCTTGGCGATCACCTCCAGATTGCGGTAGGCATCCTGCTCTGCTTGCGGAATATACATTTTGACGATAGCCAGGCCGATCAGCGGCACGACCAGCACCAGCGCAACAAATATCAGCGCCAGCCGGGCTATTTTGGGAGCAGTGGTGTCGTTCGCCTGCATGGCTACTGTATCGTCCCCGGTACTGTTCCGTCAGGCAAGGGCAGTGCGAACACTGATCGCCCAAGACAAGAACCAATCGGTGAATCAGGATATTTCATGGCGCTCCCGTTCAGGCGTTGGATGCGCATGCCACAGATTTTGCGGTTTACACGCATCTCCAACCCGTGTTGCTTCACAGACATGAAGCTTGACAACCGCACGACGGTATCAGGATAAAGAGGGAGAGGGTATAGGCGTTTGTCTGAAAACCTTGTCAGTGTTTGCCTGATACGACGCGAGTAAGGTGTGCCGTGCGCACGATTGATGTGTTGTAGCGTGCGCACAGCGCACGCTACCTCCAACAACAAAAGACTTTCGAAGCGGCACGTTGTCATTTCAACCACCGTAATTTATTAAGGGTGATGCCTTGCATCCATCCGCACCCAGCTTTGGCGCAGGGTATGAAACCTGCTGGAACAGGCGCTGACTGGCCGATTGCATTTTTCGAGATCGACATAGCGATTTACCTTATACGCATGGCTTGAGGGGCGGCCGCCAATTCTTTTTGCAATCGCATCTGCCAGCTATTTATCCAGTCAGGTAAACTGGCGGCGCGCATCGGTTTGGCGATGAAATAGCCTTGGGCGATATCGCATTCCGTTTTGCGCAGAAAATCCCAATCGTCCCGGTCTTCTACGCCTTCCGCCACAACCTCCATATCGAGCTGTTTTGCCAAGCCGAGGCTGGCATCGAACATCGCCCGCACCGTGCCGTTATCCCAGGCGCCATGCACGAAACTTTGGTCGATCTTGAGTTCGTTGAATGGGATGTCGCGCAACTGGGCCAGCGAAGAATGCCCTGTGCCGAAATCGTCGATCGACAGCCGGATGCGTTTCATGCGCAGGCGTGTCAGGACTTCGAGCGGCGCGCGCGGATCTTCCATCAGTTGGCTTTCCGTCACTTCCAGCACCACTTGCTGCGGGGGGATTCCTGCGGTGGCAATTTCTCCGGCAACAAAATCGGCAAAATTCAGCGAGCCCAAATTGCCCATCGACACGTTGACCGCTATACGCAACGTCAGCCCCGCGTCCTGCCAGACCCTGGCCTGTGCCAGCGCGCCGGTCAGCACCACGCGGGTCAGGTCATCGATCAGGCCATGTGCTTCCGCCACGCCAATGAATTGGCTGGGAAACACGATGCCGTCATCGGGGTGGCTCCAGCACACCAATGTTTCCACGCCCACCACACGACCGGTGGCAACTTCCACCTTGGGTTGGTAATAATTGATCAATTCGCCGTTAACGATGGCCGCGCGCACCTCGTCCGCGCTGTAAATTTTCTTCGCTGCCAGCAATTCGCTTTGCGACGGCGGAGTCCATTTTTCGAGCAATGAATTCAGCCCTTCCAGCGTGATGGGCTTGCGCAAATGGCCGAGCACCTGGATTTTGTGCGCCCGCACCAGTTTCGTAACGGTCTGCAACATCCGCTCGCTCTCTCCGCTGATCAGGATGAGGCTGCCGCCGTAGTGCCGTTCAACCAGATGGCGCACAAATTCGACCCCATCCATTTCGGGCATGTTCAGGTCCAGCAGGATCAGGTCGGGGTAGTTGTCGGGGCTATCGATCCATTCCAGCGCGGCACGCCCGTTGTCGAAGGTGACCGCCGGAGCGAATCCGAGGATTGCCAGCATATGGCTGAGCAGCTTGAGCATTAACCGCTCATCGTCCAGCGCCAGGATCCTGATGGCGAACTTTTCTGTCATGGATATTCTTCCTTTTTCCAGCTATTTCTTCCAGAATGAACCGAGGTATTCATCGACGGTGGCGATTTCCGCCTCGAAACGGGGCAGCAGTGCAGTCAACGCTTCAGCCTGTCCGGATTTGCCGGTTTGCTCCATTGCGGCGCACAGTTCTCCCAGCGCCAGCGCGCCCATCGAGCGTGCCGAAGATTTGAGTTTGTGCGCCTGCGCGCCTGCTTGCCCAGCCTGCCCGTTATTGCAGGCCGCTTTTAATTCCGCCGCTATTTTTGCCGCGCTGAGGCGAAAATCGTGCAGGAATTCGCGGATCACTGCCGGATCGTCTCCCACCAGCGCCTTGAGCACATTCACGTCGACCGGTACGGATGCGCAGGGTGGGCGCGATCCATGTGCTTTCGCTGCACCGGAATATCCCGTATCGGCCCTGCAACCCGGCATTGGTTTAACCGGCGCGTGCTCAATGGCCGGCAGCCATTTTTCCAGCATGGCTTGCAGGTCTGCCAGCCGCACCGGCTTGCTCAGGTAATCGTCCATGCCGGCCTCGCGGCAGCGTTCGGCCTCACCCTTCAGCGCATTGGCAGTCAATACCACGATCGGGGTATGCTGCCCGCCCTGTTCCGCGGCGCGGATGGCGGCGGCCAGCTCATAACCGTCCATTTCCGGCATATGCAGATCGGTGAGCAGCAGCGCGTAGTCGCCGCTCTGCCAGCATTCCAGTGCTAGCCGCCCGTTGTCGGCAACATCGGCGGCAAAGCCGAACAGTGCAAGCTGGCGCTGGATCACCTTCTGGTTTGTTTCGTTGTCTTCGGCCACCAGGATCAACCGGCGCTGTTGCCGGGCTTCTTCGCGCGACGGCGGGATGAATTCCGCCTCGTTCCTGCCGGGCAGCGATGTCTTTTTTTCTTCCTGCACCCGACCGGCGGCAATGGCTGCGGCCTTGAGGATCATCTGCCGCGTCAGGATATTGCCGTCCACCAGCACCATATCCTCATTTTCCACACGCGGATCCCGCTGTTGCCCACGTCCGATAACGACAAAGCGGGCCTTCTGCGCCGGGCGGGCGTTGGCGGAAGCGCGCAACGCTTCCGGCAATAACACGGCACCGGCGGCATCGATAACCCATATCCATTGCCCATCCGGCAGCGCAGGCATCAACGCCTTAGCTGCCGCCGGATTTTCCGCGCGCTCGACGGTCGCTCCACCGTGCGCAAGATAGGCAGCCATGTCTGTTGCTAGGCTATCTGCATCGCCCACCACGAGACAGGACAATCCGGCTACCGGGGATTTCGTCTCTCCGGCATCGGATTCGGCATGCGGGCGCACAAAGGTCAGGCGCACGGTGAAGGTGGAACCTTTGCCCGGTTCGCTCTGCACCACGATTTCGCCGCCCATCAATTTTACGAGATGGCGCGAGATGGCCAGCCCCAGCCCGGTGCCGCCGAAATTCCGGGTGGTGGAAGTGTCGGCCTGCGTGAAAGGGGTAAACAGCCGCGCCAGGGTATCCTGATCCATGCCGATGCCGTTATCGGCCACCCGGAATTCCACCGTCACCTGTTCCGGCCTGTGTTCTGCCAGCACGGCGCGCACCGACACCCGCCCCAACCGCTGCTGCCCGCCGGAAAATTTGATGGCATTGTTGATGAGGTTGACCAGCACCTGGCGCAGCCGTAACTGATCGCCCACGACTTCTCCGGGAATCGCCGGATCGGTAAACAGGGTGAGTTCCACCCCTTTTTTCTCGGCCATGCGGTTCAACATGCCGCAGACTTTTTCCACCGTATCGGCCACCGCCATGGGGGTGCTATCGATCTCTATCCGTCCGGCCTCGGCCTTGGAAAAATCGAGGATGTCGTCGATGATGGACAACAGGGAAAATGCCGATTCGCGGATCAGATCGACCATCTCCACCTGGTAGCCCTTGAGGCTGGTCTGTTGCAGCACATCGACCATGCCGATCACGCCGTTCATCGGTGTGCGTATCTCGTGGCTCATCGTGGCGAGGAAAGCGGATTTGGCCCGGTTGGCCTGTTCGGCGTCGAGCCGCGCCTGCTCCAGATGGTCGTGCAGCCGGGCACGCTCCAGCGCCACGGCCACTTGGCTGCCGATGCCATACAGCATATTCAGCTCTTCTTCGCCGAACCTTTCTTCCTGCGGCCCGGCCAGCTTCATGAAGCCTACCGTTTTGCCGCCGCAGCATAGCGGCACGCTGGCATGGTAATGCTCTCCGTGCTTATCGATTCTGGCCTTGCACAGGCCATCGCATTCCGTGGCGTTGCTCGCATGGCTAACCTCGTCGGCATCGAACGGGTATTGGCACACGCAACCGTTTTCCAGCGCCCCCGGTTGGCCGGGCATCGACGGCAGGTTCCGTGCCGCCGCCAGCCGCAGGCCGGTGTCGCCCTCGCGCAGGCAAATCAGGCCGGAATGCATTCCCGGCAGCTCCAATACCAACTGCAGTGCTGTTTCCGCCACTTCTTGTTCGCCGCAAACATGGTTCAACCCATCCGCGATGCGGTACATGCCCTGGAGCACCCGGTTCGAATGGGCTAATTCCTGTTCGCGCTGCTTGAGCTCATCGTTGATATGTACCGCCTGTTCGTAGGTCGAAATCAGCAGATCCAGAATCTGTTGGCGCTCCGAGTTGATGAAAAATTTCTGGTCGCCGAGCTTGATTTCCACACCCACCTGCATCTTCTGGTTTTTGCGCAACTCGAGGTTCATCAGCAGGTAATCGATACGCGACAGCAGGTAACGCTCGTCATACGGTTTGCGGATGAAATTGTCCGCGCCGCACTCCAGCCCGCGGATCACATCCTGCGGGTCGGAAAGCGTGGTGACCAGAATGACCGGGATTTCCTTCAGCTTTTCGTCGGACTTGATCGCCTTGCATAATCCATAGCCGTCCATTTCGGGCATCACGATGTCGCTGATGATCAGCGCGGGGTTTTTCGCCTGCGCCGCCTGCAAAGCCAGTTTGCCGTTGGCTGCGGCATCCACTTGATAGCCGTGCTGCTCGAGCAGGAAGCTGAGTTGGGCTGCCTGAGTGCGGCTGTCTTCTGCGATGAGAATGCTGATGCCGTTGTTCCTGTTTCTTTCAGATTTCATCGCTATCACTCCTTTTTGTTGTTTTTGTTGCGCGCCAAATCGGTCAGCACGGCGGCGATCTTGTCCGGCGCCAAGATATATGTCGCCGCATCCAGCTTGATCGCTTCGCCCGGCATGCCGTGCACCACGGAGCTGTCCTTGTCCTGGGCAAAAGTGACCGCCCCTTTTTCCTTCAACTGCCGCAACTCTTCTGCGCCGTCGCGCCCCATGCCGGTAAGCAGGCCGGCGACAACGCCGCCGCCGTACACGCCGGCAAGTGAGCGGAACAGGTAAGAGACCGAAGGGCGCAAGCCGCTTTCCGGTTCGTCACTGGTGAGCACGATTCTTCCGCCGTGCTCGATCTTCATCTGGAATTCATCGGGCGCCACATAGGCATGGCCGGGGACGAGGTATTCGCCGTGCGTGGCAACATGCACCGGCAAACCGGCCGACTGCGCCAGCCATTCGACAAACGACGAGATGAAGCCGCTGGCCATGTGCTGGACGATCAAAACCGGCACGGGCAAATCCCGTGGCAGCATTGCCAGGATGGTTTGCAGCACCGGCGGTCCGCCGGTCGAGGCACCGATGGCGATCACTTTTACGGTTGCTGTCTCACCTGCCACCGGTTTCACCGGCGGCAGGAGCGGCTCGCGCCGCGTTTGCGGCCAGCGGCGCACCACCTTGACTTCCGCCATCAGCTTCACCGTCTGCACCAGTTCCCTGGCGTTGTCTTCGTAGTCCTGATGGCCGATGCCGGCTGGGCGTCTCAGCACGGCCAACGCTCCCGCTTCCATCGCGCGGAACGTCGTCATGTTCTCGCGCGGATCGGAGCTCCCGCTGACGACCACGATGGGAGTCGGACAGGTTTCCATGATGCGGCGCGTCGCCTCCAGTCCATCCATTTTTGGCATATGAATGTCCATCGTAATCACGTCTGGCCGGTAGCGCTTCACGGCATCGAGCGCCTCCTCACCGTCGTTCGCCGTGCCGACCACCCGGATGTCCGGATCGGAGCCGAGAATATGCACCAGGAATTCCCGCACCACGGGAGAGTCTTCCGCTATCAGGACTTTGATCAAAAGTTTCCTCCGTTAAAAATCGGCCATCAAATAGTTCTGTAGGCTGGCGGTGAGCAACGCGAACCCCGGCATGTTCGAGGTCACCAAACGCTGGGGTTCGTGCCTCACCACCAGCCTACGCATTTAATCAAATCAGCCGCCGGACAACTTCCAGCAGGTTGCTCTGGTCGAAGCTGCTTTTCACGATATAGGCATTGGCGCCGACGTCGATGCCGCGTTCGCGGTGTTCGCGCGATTCCAGCGCCGTCACCAGCACCACCGGCAACTCGCCGAGCCGTTTGTCCGCGCGCACTTTGGCCGTGAGGTCGAAGCCGTCCATGCGCGGCATTTCCACATCCGACACGATCAGGTCGAATGTGCCGGCCTTCAGCGTGGTGTAGGCATCCATCCCATCCACCGCAGTGGTGACCAGGTAGCCTGCCGATTCCAGGATGTTCTTGAGCAGCGCCCTCGAGGTGATCGAATCCTCCACCACCAAAATGGCGCGCTTCTCCGCCGTTTCGCGCGTTTCGGCGGATGCTTCGGTGGCAATGTGCGGCGGAGCGGCCTGCCTTGTCGCCGACTTCAGCAAGTCCGGGACATTGAGCACCGCCACCACCTGGCCGGTTCCCAGCACGCTCGCACCGGCTACATTGCGCACGCGCGCGAGCTGCCGCCCCAGCGTCTTGACCAGCACTTCCTGCTCGCCGAGGATATCGTCCACCCGGAATGCAACGCGCTGGTGCCCCGCACCGAGCACGACCACGGAGGCTTTTTCCGGGTTCTTGTCCGTTTCATCCCGATGCGTCGTCTTCCGGCGCGGCAACTCCAGCACGTCGCCGAGGCTGACCAGCGCGACGGCCTGCCCGTCAAGCGGAATCGTTGCACGGTTTTCTACCGTCAGGATGTCCCGCTGATTCACCCGCGCCGCCCGTTCGACGCTGAGCGCGGGAATGACGAAACAATGCTCACCGGCGCGCACCAGCACGCCGCGAAAAGTGGCTATCATCAGCGGCAACACGATGCGGAAAGAGGTGCCGGCGCCAGCCCGCGACTCAAGCGCGACCATGCCGCCCAGCCGCTCTATTTTTTCCTGCACGATGGCCAGTCCCAGGCCGCGCCCCGAGACATCCGTGATGATCTGGCTGGTTGAAATGCCCGACTGAAAAATGAGTGCCCGCGTCTCCGGCTCGCTCAGTTTCTCCGCCTCTTCGGCGGAAACGATGCCGAGCTTGCAGGCTGCTGTTTTCACTCTGGCGTCGTTGATGCCGGCCCCATTGTCGGCAACCAGTACCTCGATTTTCCCGCCATCTTTTTGCGCGACGGCGACAGTGATGGTTCCATGTTGCGGTTTGCCGCGATCCTGCCGCACGCCCGGCGGCTCGATGCCGTGATCGATGCAATTCCTCAGCAGGTGGATCAGCGGCGACTTCATTTCCTCCAGGATGCGCCGGTCGATTTCAATTTCGCTACCTTGGGTTACCAGTTCTACCTGTTTACCCTGATCGCGTGCCATCTCGCGGATGAAACGCGGAAAACTTTCGAGCAGCGAGGAAAACGGCAGCAGGTGCATTTCCTTCACATCATGCAGCAGGCTGTCGCTCATGCCTGCCAGGGTGCGCCGGTCGTGTGCGGCGAATTTGCTCAGGCGCAGCAGCCGCTCCTCCAGCGTTTTCATGAACAACTGCTCGGCCTCAAGATGCTCCAGTAATTTTGGCAATTCCTGTGCCGGAAATTTTGCCGGGAATCTTGACATCCCTCCGGCAGTGCCGTTGCCTGTTTTTTCTGTATAGCGCTCGATCAGCCGCAACGCGGGGCGTATTCGCGCCCGCTGTTTTTTCCAGGCTGCAAAAGAGGCCGTGACCTCGCGCAACTCCTTGGCGCGTTGTGCCGAGGCCAGTCGCGGCGACAGCAGCTCCTCGACCTGCCGCATCACCGCATCCAGTTTTCGCGTGGAAACTCTGACCGTTTCGGATGCGAGACTGGTAGCCGCAGGCGGTGCAGCCATCGCAACCGGTGCAGCCGTTTCAACCTGTGCATCGGGAGGCGGTGCAGTGGGTGCATGTCGCGTTGGTTGCGCCATCGCAGATTGGGCAAAACGCCCCTGCAAGGCATCGCCGAGCTGCCGGATCAGCGGCTCAAACATCGCCTGGCGTGGTTCAGATAGGAGAGCATCTTCGGCAAGCAGCCCCCCGAGCGTATCGATAGTCTGGTAGAGGAGGTCGAACAATGGTGGCGATACGGCAATTTGCTTGCTTTTCAGCGCGGCAAGCACGCTTTCCAGCGGCTGGCAGACCGACTCGATCTCCTTGATGTTCACCGCCCGCGCGGCGCCCTTCAGGCTGTGCGCCTCGCGGAACACGCTCTCGACGATTTCCGCATGGCGGCCTGCCGCCGGTTTCTTTTCCAGTTCGATCAGCCCCGCCGACATCGCTTTGAGATGTTCGTCCGCCTCGACCCGGAAGGTCGCAAGCAGTTTTTTCAGGAATGCATCGTTCTTGTTAGCCATGATGTTTCTTAGGGTTACTTCCATCCATCTTCAAGGGGAGGTGAATCAACCCATCCCCCTCCCAACCTCCCCCTTGAAAGGGGAGGGCGATCGTTCCTTCCCCTTCAGGGGGAAGGTTAGGATGGGGGTGGGTTCGGTGGGGATGCGGTCGATGGATGCTCCCCGCGTTTGCTCCCTCCCCTTCAAGGGGTGGGTTGGGGTGGGGATGGGGTTCCAATGCCCACCATATCGCTTCGACAACCGATTCAATCTCATTCAAAACTTGGTTGTTCCAGAACCGCATGACACGAAAACCCGTGCTTTCCAATATCTGATCGCGCACCAAATCCTGCGCTGATCCGTTGTGTTGCCCGCCATCAACCTCAACAACAAGCTTCGCTTCCAGACAAACAAAATCCAGAATGAAATCTCCGAACGGATGCTGGCGTCTGAATTTTCGGCTTTTAACCTGACATCCTTGTAGCCGTTTCCAAAGCGCCTGCTCGGCATCCGTCATATTGCGGCGAAGCGTTCTTTGCAGCCGGTTTTTCAATACGAAATTATTTGTCTGACCTCTCACTGCTTGCCTCCGTCTCTATCTCTTGCATTGCAGACCCCATCCCTACCCTAACCCTCCCCTTGAAGGGGAGGGGATTCATGCGGCTTTCCCTCCGATCAGGTCATTCAGCTTCTGTCCCAGTTCGTGCAGGTTCTGCGCGGCGGCCTCCGCCTGTTTGGTGCCGGCCACGTTCTGCACACTGGCCTGCTTGATGTTCTCCATCGCCAGCGCCACCTGATCCATGCCTACCATCTGTTGCTGGCTCGAGGCCGCGATCTGGGTCGCCGCCTGCGCCGCTTCCGCGATGCTGTCGGCCAGCAGGCGGATCGATTCGCCGGTCTCCGTGGTTTGTTTTACGCCGGCTTCAACCGCCTTGTTGCCCTGCTCGGTGGCCAGCACTGCGGTGCTGGTCGCCTTCTGGATATCGCCGAGGATCGTGCGTACCTGGGCGGTGGCCTGCTTGGATTGCTCCGCCAGGCTCTTGACCTCCTGCGCGACGACCGCGAAGCCCTTGCCCTGTTCGCCCGCCTTGTTCGCTTCGATCGCGGCATTCACCGCGAGCAGGTTGGATTGCTCGGCCAGGTCGTTGACCGTGGCGATGATTTCGCCGATCGCCTGGCTCTGTTCGGACAGCCGCACGATGC
The DNA here is from genome assembly GCA_030650525.1 of Sulfuricaulis sp. Taxonomy (GTDB): domain Bacteria; phylum Pseudomonadota; class Gammaproteobacteria; order Acidiferrobacterales; family Sulfurifustaceae; genus Sulfuricaulis. The sequence continues at coordinate 8 of JAUSDQ010000278.1, read as the reverse complement.
TCTCGGCG
>JAUSDQ010000277.1 GCA_030650525.1 Sulfuricaulis sp. | reverse complement strand
GGCCACCGAAGGGCGCATCCGCGCCAACAGCCTCGACCCCGGCGCGGTGCGCACCGGCATGCGTTCCCGCCTCTACCCCGGTGACGACGTCGCGAAGCTGCCCCCGCCGGAAGACATTATGCCCGCCTACCTGTATCTGCTGGGCCCCGACAGTCGTGGAGTCAACGGTCAGGCACTGAACGTCCAGGATTTCCTGACAACGAACATCTCACGCTAATATTCCTTAACAAAAAAATTAGACAGGATTAACAGGATTTCTTACCTCTAAAAGTCTTTAATCCTGTGAATCCTGAAAAATCCTGTTAATCCTGTCCATTTCAGCTTTTTAGAGGCCCCAGGTGCGCGAGCATCACCGATGTCTCAAACCGTGCACAGGCCCACACCCGCGCACCGGTATAGTGCAAGCGCTTTGCGCTTACCCGACGGTCCGACCGTCACATCACTTGTCATTCAACTACTTATCTTCAATAGCGTCGATGTGTGACGCTGGCATGCCGATTGCTTTTAGGGCGGTAGGATTTCAATATATATTGGGTGCAACAGACCGTCATGGCAAAAGAAAAGCTGGTACTGGTCGGCAACGGGATGGCCGGCGTGCGCACACTGGAGGAGCTGCTCAAGACGGCGCCCGACATGTACGACATCACCGTCTTCGGCGCCGAGCCTTACGTTAACTACAACCGCATCCTGCTGTCACCTGTGCTCGCGGGTGAAAAATCATTTAACGATATTATTCTGAACGACGAGTCGTGGTACCAAACCCACGGCATCACGCTGTATAAAGGCCGCGAAATCACCGCCATTAATCGCAAGACCCGGAGCGTCATCGCCCGGGACGGCACGGCCGCCCCCTACGACCGGCTGTTGCTGGCCACCGGCTCGAATCCGGTGATCCTGCCGATACCCGGCCATCAATTGCCGGGCGTGATCACCTTCCGCGATATCTATGACGTCGACACGATGGTCAAGGCCTCGGAAATGCTGCGCCATGCGGTCGTCATCGGTGGCGGGTTACTGGGCCTGGAAGCGGCCAACGGCCTGAAACAGCGCGGCATGAACGTTACCGTCGTGCATCTCTCGCAGACGCTGATGGAGCGGCAGCTCGATGAGACCGCGGGCAGCATGTTGCTGCGGTCGCTCGAAGCGCGTGGCGTGGAATTTCTCCTCGGTGCGCAAACCGAGGAAATCATCGGCAAGAAACACGTCCAAAGCATACGCTTCAAGGACGGGCGTGAAATCTCCGCCGACCTGGTGGTGATGGCGGTCGGCATTCGGCCGAATATAGAGATAGCCAAAAAATCGGGCATTTACTGCGAACGCGGCATTCTCGTCAATGACACCCTGCAGACCTACGACCCCAGCGTGTACGCCGTGGGTGAATGCGTCCAGCACCGTGGTAACACTTACGGGCTGGTGGCGCCGCTTTTCGAACAGGCCAAGGTGTGCGCCAATCATCTCGCTGAAATCGGTTTCCGCCGCTACCAGGGATCGATCGTCTCGACCAAACTCAAGGTCACCGGTGTCGACGTCTTCTCGGCTGGCGATTTTACCGGCAACAGCGAAACCGAAAGCATCGTGCTGCAAGACCCGTCCGTGGGTGTCTACAAAAAACTCGTGCTGAAAAACAACCGCATCCAGGGCGCAGTGATGGTCGGCGACACCATGGACGGCCCGTGGTATTTCCAGATGATGCGCGAGGGCACGGATATCAGCGGTTTTCGCACGCGCCTGCTCTACGGCCAGGCGCATCTGGGCGACGCCGGCCACGGCGGCGTGAATGCCGTGACCACCATGACTGATGCCGCCGAGGTCTGCGGCTGTAACGGCGTGTGCAAGGGCGAAATTGTTCAGGCCATCATCGGGAAAAAACTGTTCACGCTCGATGACGTGCGTGCCCACACCAAGGCCTCCTCCTCCTGCGGGTCGTGCACCGGTCTGGTGGAACAAATTCTGGCGATGACGCTGGGTGGCGATTATTCGGCCACGCCCAAAATCAAACCGCTGTGTCCGTGCACCGAATACACCCACGACGAGGTACGCGCGCGGATTCGTGAACAACATCTCACCAGCATACGCACGGTTATGGACAGCCTCGAATGGAAAAAAACCGATGGCTGCCATGTCTGCCGTCCGGCGCTGAACTATTACCTGATTTCCACCTGGCCAGCGGAAGCCAAGGACGACTATCAGTCGCGATTCATCAATGAACGCGCGCACGCCAATATCCAGAAGGACGGCACCTATTCCGTGATACCGCGCATGTGGGGCGGCGTCACCACGCCGGATGAACTGCGCACCATTGCCAACGTCGTGGACAAATACCGCATTCCCACGGTCAAGCTCACCGGCGGCCAGCGTGTTGACATGCTGGGCGTAAAAAAGGAAGACCTGCCCCGGGTCTGGGCCGACCTTAACAAGGGCGGGCTGGTCTCCGGGCACGCGTACGGCAAGGCGCTGCGCACGGTCAAGACCTGCGTGGGCAGCGAGTGGTGCCGCTTCGGAGTGCAGGACTCAACCAAGATGGGCATCGATCTCGAAAAAATGTCATGGGGCTCGTGGATGCCGCACAAATTTAAAATGGCCGTCTCGGGTTGCCCGCGCAATTGCGCCGAGGCCACCATCAAGGACTTCGGCGTGGTGTCGGTGGAATCCGGCTGGGAACTGCACGTGGGTGGCAACGGCGGCGTGAAGGTGCGCGTGACCGACCTGCTGTGCAAGGTCGCGTCGGAGCCGGAGGTGCTCGAATACTGCGGCGCATTCATCCAGCTCTACCGCGAGGAGGCACGCTATCTCGAGCGCACGGCACCGTGGGTGGAGCGCGTAGGCCTGGCTTCGATCAAGCAGAAAATTGTCGAGAACCCCGCGGAACGCAAGGCCTTGCATACACGCTTTCTTGAATCCCAGAAATACGCACAAGTGGACCCATGGGCCGAGCGCGCCAGCGAAGGTGTCGACCGGCACGAATTCATTCCACTCAAACAGATCGCTTGAATAATGACGAGATTGAACAATTCTTGGGTAGGGTGTGCCGAGCGCAGCGAGGCGCACCGGACACGCCGAATGGTGCGCAACGCTTCGTTTTTGCACACCCCACTAAAAGCACATGCCGATTTTTTTTGCGACACATTCTAAGGATTCACCATGAAGAACTGGATAGAAATCGGCGACATTGAAGACATTCCCCGTCAGGGCGCGCGCGTGGTGCGCACCGCGCAAGGCGACGTCGCCGTGTTTCGCACCGCCCAGAATGAAGTGTTCGCGCTCCGCGACCGCTGCCCGCACAAGGGTGGACCGCTATCGCAGGGCATTGTGTCCGGCAGAACGGTTACCTGCCCGCTGCACAATTGGAACATTCAGCTCGATTCAGGAGACGCGGTGGCGCCTGACAAAGGATGCGCCGGCACTTTCCCCGCCAAGGTTGTGGATGGAAAAATTTATATTTCACTCCCCGTCACGCAGGCAATGCTGGCCTCGGTTTCCTAAGACCCCCAACAAAGCGAAAAAATTAGACAGGACTTCTTATCTCTAAAATCTTTAATCCTGTAAATCCTTAAAAATCCTGTTAATCCTGTCCATTTCATTTTGTAAGGGGGTCCTAAGCGGATTCCTGTCGTCAGACCGATTCCCGCGTGGTTTCCGTGGTATACGGTCCTATTCGATACTCTATATAATGATGCGATGGGGCAAGTCCTGACAGATTCTTTTAACCGGGCGATTGAATACGTCCGTCTCTCGGTCACCGACCGTTGCGATCTGCGCTGCACCTATTGCCTGCCCCCGGGTTACCGGGATTTTTCCGAACCGGAAGCGTGGCTCACGTTCGATGAAATCGAACGCGTGATCCGCGCCTTTACCGAGCTCGGCGTGCGCCGCGTGCGTCTCACCGGCGGCGAACCGTTGACCCGGCAGCAACTCCCCGAATTGGCCGCGCGGTTACACGCGCTTCCCCAGCTGGAGGATTTATCCCTCAGCACCAACGGCATGCGCTTGAAAAAATACGCCCACGCGTTGCGCCAGGCCGGCGTGCAACGCGTCAACATCAGCCTGGATTCGTTACAAGCCGAGCGCTTCGCCAGCATCACCGGCGGCGGCAAGCTGAACAAGGTGCTGGCAGGCTTGGCCGCCGCGAATCAGGCCGGCATGAGTCCGGTCAAAATCAATATGGTGGTGATGAAGGGCGTCAACGATGACGAGGTTGAGGACATGGTGCAGTTCTGCATCGAGCAAGGCTGCACGCTGCGCTTCATCGAGACCATGCCCATGGGCGACACCGGCCGGTCGGCGAGCGGTCATTATCTGAGTCTTGAGGAAGTGCGCCGGCGGCTGGCGGAACGATTTGAACTGCTGCCCGCGGTCATGTCGGGCGGCGGTCCGGCGCGTTATGTGCGAGTGGCCGGTACCGATCTTCGAATCGGTTTCATCACGCCGATTTCACAGCACTTCTGCGCCAGTTGTAACCGTGTGCGTCTGGCCGCCGATGGCACGCTTTATCTCTGCCTCGGCCAGGACGACAAATTCGAACTGCGCCCCGTGCTGCGGCAAGGAATCGGCCATGAGGAATTGAAAGACTTTATCCGCGCGGCGATCGTGCGCAAGCCGGAAAAACACGAATTTCAGGAACAACCCCGGAAAATCATCCGGTTCATGTCCATGACCGGAGGTTAATCCTCGGAGGAACGGCGATTTAACACCAGATGATCGATCAGCTTGTCTTCGACTTCGATGCGGGCCGCCAGCTTTTCACCGAGGCGTGACAGATCGTCCGAGAACGACATGGTAATCTCGCAATGGTCGCCGCAGTCGTACTTATCGTTAAAGTCCAGCGCCATTTCGGTGGTGCCGGCGATTTGCGCGTAGAGACTTTCGGCGAGCGCGGAAACCTGCTGCCGGCGCTCCTTGCCGTTGACGATACGCTCGTAAAGGCTGAAATGGCCCGCGGCGATGTAATCGACCAGCACCTGACAGAATTTCTGAATCAACTCCTGCGCCGTCTTGCCGCGTGAGTTCTTCCCGTTCCCGTAGGGCTCCAGTCCCGCCATCTGGCAATACAGGGAAAGCATCTCGGTGCGCTCCGCGATCAATTTTTGCACCATGTCCTGGCTGCCGGTGCGGCGCTCCTTGCCCCTGGCCTTGTGTGGTGTCGACTCTCTCTTATGTTCTGTTGTCATGATGCCGCCCTTGGTCTCTCCTGATGTGTAACAAAACTATACGCCATCGATGAAGATATGTTAACACAGCCATGGCGGCAACAAACAAACCGCCAACAATCGAAAAAATCAGCCTGGCAAACCCGGTAGCCGGCCCTTGACATCCCGCAGCATTCGCTGCAATCCGCCCTTGCCCATGCGTTTCATCATCTGCTGCATCTGATCGAATTGCTTGAGCAAGCGGTTGACATCCTGCACCTGGGTACCCGATCCGGCGGCGATGCGCCGTTTGCGCGAGCCCCGTATCGTGTCCGGGAATCGCCGCTCGTGCGGCGTCATGGAATTGATGATAGCCACCAGCCGTGTCGATTGTTTGTCGCCCAACTGGGCCTTGGCCGCGGCGGATACCTCACCAATGCCCGGCAGTTTTTCCATCAGGCTCGTCAGGCCGCCCATTTTTTCCATTTGCAGCAACTGATCGCGGAAATCCTCAAGACTGAAGCCTTTGCCCTTGGCCAGTTTCTGGGAAAACTCCCGCGTCTTCTCCGTGTCCGCGGTCCGGCTGGCCTGCTCCACCAGACCGAGCACGTCGCCCATGCCGAGAATGCGCGCGGCCATGCGATCCGGATAAAACGCCTCGAGGGCGTCGGTCTTCTCGCCCACGCCCAGAAACTTGATCGGCTTGCCAGTTATCTGGCGAATCGACAAGGCCGCGCCACCGCGCGCATCGCCGTCGGTCTTGGTCAGAATCACACCGGAGAGCGGCAGCACTTCGTTGAACGCCTTGGCGGTGTTCACCGCGTCCTGACCGGTCATGCTGTCGACCACGAACAGTGTCTCCACCGGCTGGATCGCCGCATGCACCGCGCGGATCTCCTGCATCATGGCCGCATCCACGTGCAGGCGTCCGGCGGTGTCGATGATGACCACGTCCATCGCCCGTTTGCGCGCCTCCGCGACCGCCTGGCGCGCGATGTCCACCGGCTGCTGGTCGGAGCGGCTCGGAAAAAATTCCGCACCGATCGTGGCGGCGAGTTTCTGCAACTGCTCGATCGCCGCCGGGCGGTAAACGTCGGCGCTCGCCACCATGACGGATTTTTTTTCACGTTCATGCAGGAAGCGGGCGAGCTTGGCCACCGTGGTGGTCTTGCCGGAGCCTTGCAGGCCCGCCACCAGGATCACCGCGGGCGGTCGTGTCGCCAGATTCAGCCGCTCGTTCACCGCGCCCATGAGCGCGACCAGCTCGTCATAAACAACCTTGACCAACGCCTGACCCGGCGTGAGGCTCGCGAGCACGGCTTGTCCGGATGCCTTGATGCGAACGTGTTCGATAAAATCTTTTACCACCGGCAGCGCCACGTCCGCCTCGAGCAGCGCCATGCGCACTTCACGCAGGGCCGCGCGCATGTTTTCTTCAGTGAGCCGGCCTTCCCCGCGCAGGCGCTTGAGGGTGGCTTGTAGTCGTTGGCTTAGATTGTCAAGCATAAGAATTAAATTTCACCGCAAAGACGCAAAGTAAAACAGGATAAAATAAAGCAGACTCATCTGAAAGAATGATTTTCTTTGCGCCCTTTGCGCCTTTGCGGTGAGTAACATATTTCATAATTCAAACACCTGGCCACGCTCGATCCGGCGCGGAGTATCGGACGGAACATGCCGCGCGATCTCGTCCATGATGGCGTCTTCTTCGTCCGGCATCAAATGCGTGATGTGCACCCGTGGCCCCGGTTTCAATTTTTTCAGTTCGTCCGCCAGCATGGCCGGACACAAATGTTTGGAAATCCGGCTGAGCTCCGCGTCGGCGTCGACAAAACTGGTCTCGATAATCACGTGCCGCAGATCGCCGGTGGCATTCAACACCTTCCAGAATTCTTCCGTCGTCGAGGTGTCGCCGCTGAAGGCGAGGCTGCCACGGGCACCGCTTAAAAGATAACCCACCGCCGGCACCACATGGTTGACCGGGATGCTGCGTATCCGCCGCCGGTTCAACGTGAGTTCGCTGCCGGGCGGCAATGCCTGATAAGTCATGAACGGCGCGTCCGGCGTTGGCAGCCGGCTGAAGTCCGGCCAGAGTTCGCCGTTGAACAGATGCCGGCGCAGCGCGGCCAGCGTGGCCTCCTGGGCGTAGACCCGCACCGGCCGGCCGCGGCTCGCGCCCACGGTGTCCAGCATGAACGGCAGCATGACCAGGTGGTCGAGGTGCGAATGGGTCAGGAATACGTGGTCGATGGCACGCAGCTCGGCGAGCGTCAGATCGCCAACGCCGGTGCCTGCGTCGATGAGGATATCGCCATCCACCAGAATGGAAGTCGTGCGCGCCTGCGCGCCGATACCGCCGTTGGCTCCCAGAATCCTGACTTTCATGGTATGCCGGGTATTGTTCTAAAAATATTCATTCCTGCCCTGCCCTTCAAAGGCGGCACGACCTGTGCCATCATGCACCCACATTATGGCCAGACGAACGCAGTAGGGCGACATGTATTATGGCCAGACGAACGCAGTAGGGCGACATGTATATCATGACCGGACGAACGAAGTAGGAAGACATTGATGACCAATCCCGTCATTAATTTCCTTGCCTTGGCGCTGTACCTCAGCGTCGGCGTGCTGGTCGTCCTGCGGCTGATGCGCGGTGAGATCATAACCGGCAGCGTTAAATTAGCCATTTTCAGTCTCGGACTCGGCGCAGTCGTGCTGCATGCCACGTTGCTGTACACGCAACTGTGGCAGGAAAACGGCCTGAATCTCGCCTTCACGCCGGCCTTCTCGCTCGTGGCCTGTGTCATTGCGGCGCTGTATCTCGTCACCTCCCTCATTCGCCCGGTGGACAACCTCGGCATCCTTATTATGCCTACTGCCGGCCTCACGGTGCTGATCGAATGGCTGTGGCCCGGGCGGATGTCTCTGCCTCTGACCTCCAGCTCATCGGCGTTGCACATTGTCGTGGCCATCCTGGCCTACGGCCTGATGTGCCTGGCCGCGGCCCAGAGCCTGATGCTGCTGATGCAGGAGCGCCACCTGCGGAGCAAGCACCCGGGCGGATTCATCCGCGCGCTGCCGCCCATGCAGACCATGGAAAGCGTGATGTTCCAGATGATCGGTTTTGGATTCGTCCTGCTCACGCTCACGCTGATCAGCGGCTCGTTCTTTTCCGAAGCCATCTTCGGCCAGCCGTTCAGGTTTACTCATCATATGGTGCTGGCGGTGCTCGCGTGGATCGTTTACGCGGTGCTGCTGGTCGGCCGCTGGCGCCTAGGCTGGCGCGGTCGCCCGGCCATCCACTGGACCCTGGGTGGCTTTACGCTGCTCCTGCTCGCCTACTTCGGCAGCAAGTTCGTGCTGGAAGTGCTGCTACAACGCAGCTGAACACTGGCAACGTCTGCAAGAAACCGCTAAAATTCGGCGGTCTTTCACAAATCTTGAAAGACGCTAATCCGCGCCGGCTGCGATCGGCGCCCCTTCCGCCGGACCTTTCATGCAACAGACTGTGACGACCGCGTCGTACTGCAACACCTTCTGGATCAAGATCTTCCCGTTCCTGCGCTGGTGGCCGATGGTCACGCGCAAGACCGCCAAGGCCGATTTCATGGCCGGCCTGACCGGCGCCGTGGTGGTCCTGCCGCAGGGCGTCGCCTTCGCCATGATCGCCGGGCTGCCGCCGGTTTACGGCCTGTACACCGCCATGGTCCCGGCCATCATTGCCGGCCTGTTCGGCTCCTCGCGCCACCTGATTTCCGGCCCCACTACCGCGATCTCGATCGTGGTGTTCGCGGCGGTCTCAAAGTTCGCCGAGCCCGGCAGCGCCAAGTTTGTCCAGATGGCGCTGACGCTCACCTTCCTCGCAGGCGTGTACCAGCTGGCGCTCGGGCTGGCGCGCATGGGTGCGCTGGTCAACTTCATCTCGCACTCGGTGGTCGTCGGTTTCACCGCCGGCGCTGCGGTGTTGATCGCCACCAGCCAGCTCAGGCACTATTTCGGCATGCACATCCCCGCGGGGGAATCGTTCCTGCATACCTGGCGCGACCTGATCGCGCAACTGCCCGACACCAACCTGTACGTGGCCGGTATCGCGACCCTGACTCTGGTGAGTCTGATCGTGCTCATGCGGCTCAAGCCACGCTGGCCGGTGATGCTGATCGGCATGATCATCGGCAGCCTGGTGGCGGCCGTGCTCGGCGGCGAGAGCAAGGACATCCGGCTGGTCGGCGAACTGCCGTCGCACCTTCCGCCGCTCAGCATGCCGGACCTGCATCTGGCGGCGCTCAGGCAGCTCGGCAGCGCGGCGCTCGCGGTCGCGATGCTCGGTCTGGTCGAAGCGGTATCGATCGCGCGCTCGGTGGCATCCAAGTCCGGCCAACGCGTCGACGGCAGTCAGGAGTTTATTGGCCAGGGGCTGGCCAATGTGGTCGGCAGCTTCTTCTCGAGTTACGCTTCTTCGGGTTCGTTTACGCGCAGCGGCCTGAACTACACCGCCGGCGCGGTCACACCGCTATCGGCGGTCTTCGCCGCGGTATCGCTGGCGCTGATCGTGCTGCTGGTCGCGCCCCTGGCCGCGCACCTGCCGATCGCCGCCATGGCGGCCGTGCTGCTGGTGGTGGCTTACCGGCTGATCGACTTCCACCACATCAAGACCATCATCTCGACCAGCAAGCGCGAGACCGCGGTGCTGGCGACCACGTTCTTCGCGACCCTTTTCGTCGAGCTCGAGTTCGCTATCTACGTCGGCGTGATGCTGTCGCTGATCATCTACCTGATGCGCACCGCACAGCCGAAGGTCGCGGTCACGGTACCGGATCCGAACACCCAGCACCGCACTTTCGTCAGCGACGAGAATCTCCCGGAGTGCCCGCAGCTCAAGGTCGTCCGGATTGACGGCTCGATCTACTTTGGCGCCGTCGACCACGTCAGCGAGCGGCTGCATAGCTTCGCCGAGGCCAATCCCGCGCAGAAGTACCTGCTGGTGGTCGGCACCGGCGTCAACTTCATCGACCTGGCCGGCGCCGAACTGCTGGCGGCCGAATCGCGCCGGCGTCGCGGACAGGGCGGCGACCTGTACCTCGCCAAGATCAAGCCTGAAGCCTGTGAAACGCTGCGCCGCGGCGGTTTCCGCGACCTGATCGGCGCTGACAACATCTTCCCCGGTAAAACCAGCGCCATTGCCAATATCTTTCAGCACCTCGACCACTCGATCTGTGCGCGCTGCGACAAGCGCATTTTTGCCGAATGCGCGCAGGTTCGCCCGATATCGTTGGGCGCCGCGGCGCCCGCGGTCCCCGATCTCGGCACCCTACCGCGCATCGAACGCCTGCTCGTGACGAGCGATGATTCCGAGTACACCACCGGCGCAATCCACGAGGCCCTGCGCCTCGCCAAGAAGAGCGGCGCCCGGGTGCGGGTGATCCACCTGATTCCCCGCGCCAGTAACGAACTGACCACGGGTACCGAGCAGATTCCGGAACCTCTCCTGGCACGGGCGCGCACGCATCTCAACGATGTCGAACGCGAGGCGACGGCCGCCGGCGTCGTTTGCGACACCGAGGTCATTCACACGAGCCTGCGTCTGTATCAGGAGATCGTCAACCAGGCCGACCAGATGAAGGCGGACCTCATCGTCATGGGCCGGCGCGGGCGGCGCGGACTGGCGCGCGTGCGTCTCGGCCAGGCAACCGCCAAGGTGATCGGCCACGCACACTGCGGCGTGCTGATCGTGCCGCGCAACGCCGAGATCGCCGGACAGCGCCTGGTGCTCGCCACGGACGGTTCAGTCTATGCCGATGCCGCCACGGCCATGGCCGGCAGTCTCGCCAAGATACTCGCGGCACCGGTATCGGCACTGTCGGTGACGCTCCCGAGTCAGTCGGCCCAGCGCCACGAAGAAGCTCGCGTCGCGGCTAATCGCGCCGCGGCGTTCCTCAAGAATCACGAGCTCGATGCGGAAGCGGTGGTGTACCACGGCCGTCCCGACGAGGTCATCGTCGAAACCGCGATTGCGAAAAAGGCCGATCTGATCGTGATCGGCAGCCACGGTCGCACCGGTCTCGATCGCGTCATGCTTGGCAGCGTCTCCGAGCGCGTGCTCGACGCCACCTCGACCGCGGTGTTGGTCGCAAAGATTTCCTGACGGCTGTCGCACCCCGAAGCGAGCGTGCGCGCCAGCCGGCTTAGTGCGCCGGCTGTGCCGCGACCGGTGCTGCCGCCTCCGCCTTGTGCGGCGCATGCGGCTGCCAACCCACCACCGCCAGCATGACGAAGAAGCCGATGATGTAAGCGACGGCGACATGCCAGCCGCTCTTCAGCCAGGAGCCGACGGACCGGGCTTCCGGGAACAGATTGGACAGCGCCACACCGGCGGAGGAGCCGAACCAGATTATGGAACCGCCAAAGCCCACGGCATAGGCCAGCACTCCCCAGTCATAACCCCCCTGTTTAAGAGCCAAGGCGGTGAGTGGAATGTTGTCGAACACCGCCGAGATGAAGCCCAGGCCAAAGGCGGTCTGCCAGGAGGCGACGGGCAGTTTTTCCACCGGCATCAGGGAAGCACACACCACCAATGACAGCAGAAATACGCTGCCCTTGACGGCCTCGGGCATGAGGCTCCACTCCGGCTTGCGCAGCGGCGTGGCGAGCAGCAGGGCAACCCACACCGCCGCGCCGATGAACGGGAAGACGGCAGAGAATTCCGCGTAGCGGGTATTGACGATGACATTGGCGCCGATGGCCGCGGCCAACACGTCATCCAGCGGTGTCACGATGGTACGGTGGTACGGGCATACGCCGCAAGGCGCCGCACGATCAGCCGGCGCACGGCCAGAGGCGCCAGCGCCAAAACCAAAGCCATACCGCCGGCCAACAGCCAGTCAGCAAGCGGGTTGCCGTACACGCAGCGCTCGAACCAGTTCATGAGTTGCCTCCGGCGTCCTTGTGCCAGCGCGCGAGGAACTCGAGCAGCTCCTCTGGTGGCCGTATCCAGAGCGCGGCGGCGGTCGGCCGGAATTGCGGCCGCACCAATATCGCCACGCCCGTATCCGGCATTGCCTTGAAGGCCGGCTCATCCGTGAGATCGTCCCCGAGATAAGCAAAAATCGCTCCGGGACCGGCTTCCGCGACCAGAGTCCTGACTACGTCACCCTTGTCGCGGCCGGCAACGCGCAGTTCAATGCCGCCATCGAAGTCGTGCCAGGCAAGGCCGTTAACGTAGCCAAGCTCCATCCATTTCTCGAAGACTTTGTCACGGATACCGGCGATGCGGGCATTGTCCAATCCGCGCCAATGAAACGCGAGAGCCGCGGGCTTGCGTTCACAGCGTCCACCCAACGCCTCGATCTCCGCTATCCACTCGTCCGCGGTCACCAACACCTCAAGCGCGGACGGGCTGATGCGCCCGACGATGTATTCGCCATGCGGCTGCAATCGCTCCCAGCCGTGCGAACCCCAGATTTCCGGAGCGCGTTTCAGGCCGAGCAGCGGAACCAGATCCTTGGTCCAGCGCCCGCTCACCATGACCACGCGTGTGTGCCCGGCCTGCTGGATTTCGTCAAGCAGCGGAATCACGCCGGGGTAAGGCGCGGCCTCGGCCGGATCGATGCGGAACGGAGCGAGCGTGCCATCGTAGTCGAGCATCAGCACGCGCGCGGCGGCCGAGCGCACGCGTCCGAAAAAAGTCTCAAGATTGAACTTTTGATCCAGCGTCTGCATCGGTATTGCCGTCATGCCATTTCACGCGGACCGGTTTCTCATCTCGTCGCACGTGCGCGATCGGCGGCGTGTTCGCCTTCCAGGCGCCCCGTCAGCCGCTCGCGTTCACGTATCCGCGCGGCGTCCGCGAGCATCCGACCGGCCCACCGGTATACATTGAACTCGGCGATGAAGGTACGCATGGCACGCATGCGCTCGTGCTGCTCCGGCAAGGGCATCGTCAGCGCCGTGGCCAGCGCCGCGCTGGCCTGGTCGAGGTCGTAAGGATTCACGACCAGCGCCTCGGTCAACTCGCGCGCCGCGCCGGTAAACTGGCTCAGGACCAGCACGCCGCGTTCGTCATCCCTGGCCGCGACAAATTCCTTAGCAACCAGGTTCATGCCGTCGTGCAGGCTGCTGACGTAGCAGACATCCGCCGCCCGGTAGTAACGGAAGACGGCCGGCGGCTCATGATGGGCGCGGAGCAGAATGATCGGGCGATACCCGTCCTTACGGAATTTATCGTTGATGCGATCGGCCGCCTTCACCAAGTTTTCATTGAGGTCGCGATAGCGATCGATTTCAACGCGGCTCGGCGCGGCAATCTGCACGAACGTGAACCGGCCGCGGTATTCCGGATGCCGATCGAGCAGCCGTTCGACCGCGAGGAAACGCTCCTCGACCCCCTTGGTGTAGTCGAGACGATCCACGCCGACGCCGAGCAATACGTCCGGCGCAAGACCGAGCTCGGCGCGTATGCCGGCGCGGCAGTCGGCCACCGGCGGAAGGTCTTTTATCCAGTGTACCGGCCATTCGAGCGAGATCGGATAAGGCCGCACCAGCGTGCGGCGGCCCTGCTGGACGATGGCGTTGTGCTCGCGATCGATCCGCGACTCGAGGTAACGGTCCACCGCGTCGATGAAATTGTTGCAGTGGGACTGCGTGTGAAAGCCGATGATGCTGCTGCCAAGCATGCCTTCCAGTATCTCGTTGCGCCATGGGCAGATGCCGAAGTTTTCTGAATTTGGCCAAGGTATATGCCAGAAAGTGATAACCGTGGCGCGTGGCATCCGTTCGCGAATGAGCCGCGGCACGAGCGCGAAGTGGTAATCCTGGACGAGTACGATCGGATCGTCCGAGTCCACCTCTTCGCAGACGGCATCGGCAAACCGTTGATTGATCTTCCGATAGTACTCCCAGTCCTCGCTGCGGAAAATCGGGCGAGCGTGCGCGAGATGGCAGAGCGGCCACAGTCCCTCGTTGGCGAATCCATAGTAGTAGCCACGCTCCTCTTCCTTGGTGAGCCAGATGCGGCGCAAGATATACGATTCGTCACCGGGCGGCACGCGAATATGACCGTGCTTGTCAACGGTTTCGCGGTCGGCCGGGCCGCTGCCGTGCGCGATCCACACGCCCGAACACGCGCGCATGACCGGTTCGAGCGCCGTCACCAGACCGCTGGCCGGATGCTGCACCACGATGGCGCCGTCGGCGCCATGCGCGTGGATATACGGCTCGCGGTTGGCGACGATGACGATGCGCTCGCCCTGAAGATGGCGCTTGAGCGTGTGGCGCAAGCGCTCGGGCGTCCAGGAACCGCCTTCGTGCTCCAAAATGCGGTCATAGAGCTCGCGGACATCGCGCAAAATCGGATTGAACTCGGGCCGCTCGTTGACCTCCCCGCGCAACAGACGCCGAAGCTCGTTGCTCCAGCCGCGCCACGAGAGGCGCGCGGCAATCAGCGTGATCGCCGCAGCGATCAGTGCCAGGATGCCGAACGTGAACAGCAGAAAGTAGCGGGTTTCCGTCTCGCGCCGTTCCATGAAACTGAGATCGTGCACGAGCACGACAAAACCGAGCGCGCGTTCGTTCTCCAGCAAGGGAATGGCGCTCACGTAAATACCGCCGCCGGGCAGGGACGAAACGCTGTGCCAGGCGGACCATGCCGATCCCGGCGAATCCGGCGCGGGGCGTACATGATCGGCGATCGTCCGGCACGAGAACTCGCGCGGGAAATTGGGCGTGAAGGCAAGCGCGGAGAGATTCGCGCCGCAAGCCGCGGCGGCCATGATGCGTTCGTCGCGGGTAAGCTCGACCAGCAGTTTCCGCAGGTCCTGGCTCTCGGCCTTGCGCCAATGGGAAAACAGCGCCTGCTGGGCGCCATTGACGACGGCTTCGGCCCGCAGGCGGACGTCCCGCTCGAACCAGTCACGCGTTGTTCGCTGAACCAGCCCCGAGGCAATCCACGTCAGCAGCGCGAGTCCCGCCACCAGGGCAAGCGCGAAACGGATGCTCCGCTTTATTTTCATGGCGCCCTCTAGGGTATGCGCGTGCTCTATCAATCGCAAGCCTCGATTTGCTACTCTTCATGCATGCGACTCGAAAATCTTGGCCTGATCGGGAACTGTCAGTTCTCCGCGCTCGTCTCGCGCACCGGCGAAGTGGTGTGGTGCTGTCTGCCGCGCTTCGACTCGGAGCCGGTGTTCTCAACACTGTTGGATAAAAAAAATGGCGGACGCTTCACGGTCGGCGCACCAGATGGTATGGAGGGTGTGCAACGTTATCTCAGCAACACCAACGTGCTTGAAACAACGTTTCGCACCCCGAGCGGGTCGTTTCGCGTGATCGATTTCGCGCCGCGCCTGGTTCAGCACGAACGCACCACGCGTCCCACACAGCTCTACCGCATCGTCGAGCCGGTCGAAGGAACGCCGCAAGTGCGCGTGGTCTGCGAGCCGCGCCTTGGCTGGTCGAAAGCGGCGCCGCTCACCTTGCAGGGGTCGAATCACATCCGCTACGAGGGTTTCGAGAGTCCGTTACGGCTCACCACGGACATTCCCCTTTCCTATCTCGGCGGTCAACCCTTCGTGCTCACCGAACGGCGGCATCTGGTGCTCGCCTGGGGCGCGCCGGTCGAGGAACCCCTGCCCGGCCTGTGCGAGCGTTTTCTGCGCGACACAACGCGTTACTGGCGGCGGTGGATCAAGCACTGCAACATTCCGCCGATGTTCCAGAATGAAGTCATCCGCTCCGCGCTCGCGCTCAAATTGCATTGTTTCGAGGACACCGGCGCCATCATCGCCTCCGTCACGACCTCCATTCCGGAAGCGCCGGGCAGCGGCCGGACGTGGGACTATCGCTACTGCTGGCTGCGCGATGCTTACTACGCGCTCGATGCGTTTCGCATGCTCGGCCACTTCGAGGAACGCGAAAGCTTCACCAATTTTCTACTGAATGTCGCCGGCGGCGACCCCGAACTCAAGCTCAAGCCGATTTATCGCATCGACGGAACAACCGATCTGGAAGAACGCACCCTCGATCATTGGCCCGGATTCAACGGTGACGGACCGGTGCGCGTCGGCAATGCCGCGGCGCTGCAGACGCAACACGACATATTCGGCGAAATGGTGCTTGCACTCGCTCCGGTTTTTCTTGACGAACGATTCAGCGCGGAGCGCTCACCGGCGTCGTATGCCCTGCTGGAACGCCTTGCCCGGAAGGCGATCGCCGTCGCCGGAACGCCCGATGCCGGCATCTGGGAGTACCGGATGGAACAGAAACCACGGACATTTTCGAGCCTCATGTCATGGGCCGCCGCCGACCGCATGGCCAACATCGCCGGACGGTACTCACCGGCGCACGCGACGGAGTTCCGCGACGCCGCCGATCACATTCACCGGCAAATCGTCGACAAGGCCTGGAACCCAGGGCTGGATGCTTTCGTGGCAACTTACGGCGGCAACGATCTGGACGCTTCCTTGCTCGAAATGGCGGGTCTGCGATTTTTGCCGCAGGACGACAAACGAATTCAAGGCACCCTAAACGCCATCAGGAAAAACCTCTCACAGGATGGCTGGCTGCTGCGCTATCGCACCGACGACGGTTTCGGCCAACCGTCCGTGGCGTTCATACTGTGCAGTTTCTGGCTGGTCGAAGCGCTCGCCGCGGTCGGGCGGATGGGAGAGGCGCGAGAAGTCATGAACCACGTGCTCAGCGCCGGTTCGCCGCTCGGCCTGCTTTCGGAGGACTGCGAAACCGCCACGCGCCGGATGTGGGGTAATTTTCCTCAGGCCTATTCGCACGTCGGCCTCATCCACGCCGCCTTCTCCGCTTCGCCGCGTTGGGCCGATATCCTTTGAACCAGACGCGTCGCCCACAGCCGCCTTCGCATGCGGCCCGACAACAAAATAACGTCGAATTGGCTGGTATCAGCGATGTCAGCCTCCGGTAACGTTGCGAAACGATGAATAATTACCTGGCCCTGATCGTTGGTGTTTTTTGCGCTGGAATTGGCGGCGAGCTTTTTGTCCGCGGCGTGGTGGGGATAGCCCGCTGGGCGCGTGTCTCTGCCGGAATCATAGGCGCAACGGTTGCAGCGTTTGCCACGTCCAGCCCGGAACTCTCGGTTGCCATTACCGCCGCCATGGCCGGAAAACCGCAGATCTCCCTCGGCGATGCCTTGGGCAGTAACGTCGTAAACGTTGCTCTGGTCCTTGCCGTTACCTTGCTTATCTCGGGAATTCAATGCCCCCGCGACAGCGTGAAGCGCGACTTTCCGATCGCATTGATAACTCCGGTGGTCATAGGCGTTCTTGCCCTTGATGGCGTGTTGTCCCGGCTCGATGGCCTGCTGCTCCTGGGCATGTTCATCGCGTGGGCGGTCGCCGTGACTGTCGAGGCACGTAAACAGAGAAGCGCTGCCGGAGAAATACTGGGTGAGCAGCGCAGATGGCTGGCGATTATTCTTTGCCTCGCTGGCCTGGTGTTTTTGATCGTTGCAGGCCGTTTCATCGTCACTGGCGCAAAAGGCATCGCTATATCCTTCGGTATCGGCGAATTTGTTATCGGGGCAACGGTCGTCGCAATTGGAACCTCTGTGCCGGAACTTGCGACGACAGTGGTTTCCAAGATTCGCCGTCATGACGAGGTGGGGCTTGGAACAATACTGGGCAGCAATATCTTCAATGGTCTTTTTGTCGTTGCGATTGCAGCGATCATTTTCCCGATATCAATAGATTGGCGAGAGGTAGCGATAGCCTTGGTGTTCGGG
The DNA here is from genome assembly GCA_030650525.1 of Sulfuricaulis sp. Taxonomy (GTDB): domain Bacteria; phylum Pseudomonadota; class Gammaproteobacteria; order Acidiferrobacterales; family Sulfurifustaceae; genus Sulfuricaulis. The sequence goes on along the minus strand of JAUSDQ010000277.1, from coordinate 11,987 downwards.
ATAGTAACCGTGGTGCTTATCTGGCCAGCACGGGGCGGGCATATCGAACGCAGGCGTGGAGTACTGCTGCTCGCCCTCTATATCGTATATGTCGTTACATTTCTCCGGCTCTAGGCAACGACGCGAGGCTGCGTCTCGGGGATATTCGGCACGGACGCCTGCGTCACTCTGGCGATCATGGTCACTCTCACGATGCTGCTACCGCCATTCCTGATGAAACCCGCGCCGTTGAGTTGACGGGAAGTGCCTGCACTTCCCATAGCGCGGAAGCACCGGAATCATTTATAGTCTGGAATCGACACACCAATCCATTACGGTAACTGGCCATCCACTCCCGCAATCATCATCCATGATAATACCGAAAAATAAATTCGCTTATTCAGGGATTTTAGTCGGCTTGTTGCTGATTTTCTTTACGGGCGCCGAAGCGTGGGCCACCTCTCCCGGCGCCGCCACGGCGGCGGAAACCTATCTGTGGCTGGCGCTGCTGCTCCTGTTCGCCAAAATTTCGGGGCTGATCGAGAAAATCGGCCAGACCGCGGTGCTCGGCGAACTGCTGATCGGGGTCCTGTTGGGGAACCTCTATCTGCTCGGGATCGATCTGGTCGAACCGGCCAAGACAAACCAGATCATCGCCTTCCTGGCCGAACTCGGCGTGGTCATCCTGCTGTTCCAGATCGGTCTCGAGTCGAGCCCCACGGCGATGCGCAAGGTCGGGGTGCCGGCGTTCCTGGTGGCCTGTATCGGAGTGGCCGTGCCATTCGCCACCGGAACCTATCTGGTGGGTCCATGGCTGCTGCCGGGGCTTTCCGACAATGCCTATCTCTTCCTCGGCGCCACCCTGACCGCCACCTCGGTCGGCATCACGGCACGCGTGTTCAGCGATCTCAACGTCCTCCAATCGCGCGAGGCGCAGATCGTCCTTGGTGCGGCGGTGATCGACGACGTACTCGGGCTGATCATCCTGGCCGTGGTTTCGGCAATCGTCAAAACCGGCGAGGTCAGCGCCGGAGAGATTGTCTGGATCACCTTCAAATCCGTACTGTTCCTCCTCGGGGCTATCGTGATCGGAAATCGCCTCGCCCCGGTGATCGGTCGATGGCTGTCGAAGGTTCACACCGGCACCGGTATGAAGTTTTCGATCATGATCGCTTTCTGTCTTATCTTTGCCTGGCTCGCCGATCTCATCGGCCTGGCGCCGATTGTCGGCGCGTTCGCCGCGGGTCTGGTGCTCGACGAGGTGCAATTCCGCGACTTCGCGCAACCCGAGCTGATCGCCGATATCCGGCGCATCACCGCCAAAAGTGACCCCGATACGGCCCGGGATTTGCGCCAGACGCTCGAACATTATGAAAAGAACAGCCTGCAAGTGTTGATCGAACCGGTTGGACACTTTCTGGTGCCGCTTTTTTTCGTCTTCACGGGCCTGCAGGTGAAGCTCGATGTGTTTTTCAGCACCGCAACGCTCGTCACTGCGCTGGGAATTACCGTCGTCGCCTTTATCGGCAAACTGGTAGCCGGTCTGGCGGCCGGACCCGCCAATAAATGGATCGTCGGCTGGGGCATGGCGCCACGCGGCGAAGTTGGGCTGATCTTCGCGGTCACCGGCAAGGCTCTCGGTGTCGTCAGCGACCAGATTTTTTCGGTGATTGTCGCCGTGGTTATTCTTACGACCCTGTTAACACCACCCATCCTGACGGCGGTGATTCGGCGCGCCGGGAAACATCGTAAGTAATGCGAGCGCGCTCTGTCGTCATCACGACCTGCCCCGATGTCCGCACCGAAACTTGTGGATGGCTCGGCCAGTTCGGAGCATGCGGCGCGTTACCTGATCGGTTTCGTCCGGGATGTGGGCGCGATGGAGATTCATTTGCTCAATGTGCAGGCCGTGGCCGAAGGCTGGGAGATGAAGCGGTTTCTGCGCGCGGATGAACTCGCCGCCATGGCCCGGGAGTATGGCGAGGCGACCCTCGCCTCCACGCGCGCGATCCTGGATGCCGCCGACATTGCCTACACGACGCACGTCGAGCAGGGCGAGGTGGCCACGACCATCGCCAGGATGACCCAGGCACTGGGCTGCGATCAGGTGGTCATGGGCACTCATGGCCGGGGTGTCCTCGAAGGCCTGCTGCTCGGTTCCGTGGCCACCAAGGTCCTGCACCTGGTGAATGTGCCGGTTACTCTCGTCAAATAAGCCGCCATAAAAATACCTGACTGCATCACCCGGATGAGCGACATCGACGGCCGGAGGGTCGCCCGCGCCATCAACTCGCTTACTTCGGCGGCAAGTTTATGTTAGAAATACCGCTCGGGCGGGTCTGATGCCGCCGGGGGCTACGTTAACACTCGTCGAAACCGGTATGTATCAATAATATTTAAGGGAGGCCTGACATGACTGATTCCACCACGACCGGCGCGGGCAAGCCGCTCACGCGAGCCGTAGTCTACGGGCTCGTGTCCGTGGCGCTCTACTTCGTGCTGTACCTGTTCGAGGATTCAATTCTCGCGTTTACCTCGCGGGGCGGCTGGTACTTCATCGCACCCGTGGCGATCGCCTTCGTGTTCTCTTATGTCCACGGAACATTCACCGGCCACTTCTGGGACATCCTCGGCATCAAGGCGAGGAAATAGGGAGGCGGCATGGAAATAGCGACAAATTTCATTTCGCTGAACGCGCTCGACGTCACCTATCTGCTCGTTGTCGGTTTCATCGGCGGGCTGGTAAGCGGTTTCATCGGCTCGGGCGGCGCTTTCGTGCTCACGCCCGCCATGATGAGCATGGGCGTGCCCGGTATCGTCGCGGTAGCCTCCAACATCTGCCACAAATTCCCGAAGGCCCTGGTCGGCGCGATCAAGCGCGCCAAGTACGGTCAGGTGGACGTGAAACTCGGGATCGTGATGGGCATCTCGGCCGAGGCCGGCGTGATATATGGCGCGCATATTCAGGAAGACATTCACCGTCGTTTCGGCGACGCCGGTTCCAATCTGTATGTCAGTCTCGCGTTCGTGATCATCCTCGGCATCATCGGCAGCTACATGTTATGGGACGCCATAAAGACGCGGGATACCGCCAACGATACGGAAGAAAAAGTCGCCCGCCTCGCCCGCTGGGTGCAATCTATCCACATTCCCGGAACGATGGTTTACTTCAAGAGCCTGAACGCGCGCGTATCGGTGCTGTTCACGCTTCCGCTCGGTTTCGCCACCGGCATGCTCGCCGCCACCATCGCGGTCGGTGGCTTCATCGGCGTCCCGGCCATGCACTACGTGCTCGGCGCGCCCGCGCTCATGGCCTCCGCCACCGAGCTGGTAACCGCCTTCGTCATGGGCGTCGGCGGCACCATGAAATTCGCCTGGAGCGGACTCGTCGACATCCGAATGGCGATGATCATCCTCGCCGGCTCGCTCTTCGGCATCCAGCTCGGCGCGATCGGCACCACCTACGTCAAGCCGCACATGATCAAGATGGTCATGGGCGTGATCATGGTACTGGTGCTGGTTTCGCGCGCCATCGTCATCCCCGTCTATCTTTCGGAACTCGATCTGATCGACAAGCTCGCACCGCATCTTCCCGGCGCGCTCAAGAACATCAGCTTCGTGGTGCTGATCGCGGCGCTGGCGAGCGGCGCCGCAATCGTGTTCTCGGCTTTGTGGCGCGGCATCAGTCTCCAACGCCGCGAGGCGATGCCCGCCGGAGTGCCTTCCGCCGCGTTCGCACCCTCGACCGTCACCACGCCCATAAGCCCGCAGCTCTCCCCGCTCGGGCGCTTCGAGCGCTTTCTGGTTGCCACCGACGGCTCCGAGTACAGCGCCGGGGCCGTGCGTGAAGCCATCAACTTGGCGCAGAAATGCGGCGCGCGGGTACACGTGATCTCGATCGTGGCCGGCGACGCGGAGATCGAATCCATGGGCCAGCCACTACTCAAGAAAGAGCTCGACACGGCTCAGGCGCACCTGGAAACGGTCAAGGCTCGGGCCGAGGCTTCCGGTATCGCTTGCGAAACACACCTGGTTCACGGCAGCAATGTTCACCAAGAAGTGGTGAACGAGGCCGAGCGCATGCAGGCGGACCTCGTCATCATGGGCCGGCGCGGGCGCCACGGACTCGCCCGGTTGATGGTCGGCGACACCACGGTCAAAACGATCGGCCATGCCCCCTGCGGTGTGCTGGTCATACCGCGGGCCGCCGCGCTCAGCGGCCGGCATTTTGTCCTCGCTTCCGACGGCTCGCGTTACGCCGACGCGGCGGCGGTCGCGGCCGTCAACCTGGCGAAGTACAGTCACACACCGGTGACGGCGGTGTCCGTCATCATGCCCTCGCACAGCGAAGCACGGCGCAAGGAGGCACACAGCATCATCAAGCGGCTGGTCGCCTTCTTGAGGAAGGAAGGCGTGACCGCTGATGGCGAGGTGCTGCATGGACAGCCGGACGAGATGATCGTGCAAACTGCACAGAAGCGGCAGGCCGACCTTATCGTCATAGGCAGCCACGGTCGCACCGGTCTGGAGCGCATCCTGCTCGGCAGCACCGTCGAGCGTGTGCTCAACCGGACGAACTGCGCCGTGCTCGTGGTAAAGACCAGCTGATCGCGATCCTTGACCGCCCACGGCGCGCTCCCGCCTCTTAGCCGCGCATGACCCCATCCCGATCAAGCCGTTCCCGCCTCGCCCGATATCTGCCATTCCTGGCGTGGTGGGGGGAACTGCGCAACGGTAAGGTCCTGCGCGCCGATCTCATTGCGGGTATCACGGTGGCGTTGGTGCTGGTGCCGCAGTCCATGGCCTACGCCCAGTTAGCGGGGCTGCCGGCCTACTACGGCCTGTACGCCGCCTTCCTGCCACCTATGATTGCGGCGTTGTTCGGTTCTTCGCGCCAGCTCGCGACCGGCCCGGTGGCGGTGGTCTCGCTGCTGACCGCCGCGGCACTCGAACCCATCGCGGTGAGCGGCAGCCCGGGTTACGTGGCGTACGCCATCACCTTGTCGCTGCTCGTCGGTCTGTTTCAGCTCGGCCTCGGGCTGCTGCGGCTCGGCGTGGTGGTGAACTTCCTGTCGCACCCCGTGATCGTCGGTTTCACCAACGCCGCCGCGATCATCATCGCCACCTCGCAGCTCGACAAGATATTCGGCGTGCGCGCCGACAAGGCCGAGCACCATTACGAAACCGTGTGGAACACCATTGCCGCTGTCCCCACGCAGATCCACTGGCCCACGTTCTTCTTTGCCGTGGGCGCCTTCGCCATCATGATCGTGTTGCGGCGCATCAATCCGCGCATTCCCAACGTGCTCATCGCCGTAGCTATCACCACAACTCTTTCCTGGCTGATCCACTTCGAGCATCTGGAGACGGTAACGCTCAGCCAGATCGGGAACAAGTCCGTGCAGGAAGTGGTGCGCGATGAGCTCACCCTCAAGCGCGAGATTCCGGAACTCGACAAGGCGATTGTTGACGCGGAAAAGACCTACCAGGAGGCGTATAAACAGTTCGGCACCGACGACTCACGAACCCTGCTCGCCCAGCATGCGTTTGACACCCTTAAACTGAAGCGCGAACGCCGCAGCAAGACCGTCAAAGCCGACATCGAGGAAATCAAAAAGACGCGTTTCGACCATGTCCCGGGGCCGGATGGCGCCACGGGCAAGTTCTACCTGCATGGCCACGTGCCGGAAGACGCCAAAAGCGATGGGCGCCTGTGGCGTATCCGCGATGTACAGGGAGGTACAAGTGCCGCGGGAGACAGGACGTCGGAAGCGGCCAGCGTGGAAGGCGAGAATCTCGTCATGAACGGCGGCGGCAACGTGGTCGCCAACGTTCCCAAGGGTTTGCCGTCCCTGGCGCTGCCGAAGTTTGACGTCGGCGTTATATTGCAGCTGCTCTCGGCGGGGATCACCATCTCGCTCATCGGCTTCATGGAAGCGATTTCGATCGCCAAGGCCATGGCCACCCGCACCCGTCAGAAACTCGACGCCAACCAGGAGCTGGTCGGACAGGGTCTCGCGAACATTATCGGCAGCCTGTCGCTGAGCTATCCCACCTCGGGTTCGTTCTCGCGCTCGGCGGTGAACATCAGTGCCGGCGCGATCACCGGTTTCTCATCCGTGGTGACCAGCGTGATCGTGGTGGTGACGCTGCTGTGGCTGACGCCGCTGCTCTACCACCTGCCGCAAGCCACGCTCGCGGCCGTGATCATGATGGCGGTCGTGGGGCTGATCAACGTCAAGGCCGTCAAGCACGCCTGGCAGGCCAACAAACAGGACGGCATCGTGGCCGTCGTCAGCTTCGTGCTGACGCTGGCCTTCGCCCCGCACCTGGACAAGGGCATTCTGATCGGCGCCGGCCTGGCCCTGATCATGTATCTTTATCGGACCATGCAGCCACGCATCGCGGTGCTATCACGCCACGCCGACGGCACACTGCGCGATGCGGAAGTATTCGGACTGAAATCCTGCGAGAACATAGCGGTTATCCGCTTCGACGGCTCGTTGTACTTCGCCAACACCAGCTACTTCGAAGACAGGGTTCAGGAACGCATCGCCGCCAAACCCGGCCTGAAATACGTGATCGTCATCGGCGAAGGGATCAATCAGGTCGATGCCACCGGCGAGGAAATGCTGTCGCACCTTGCCGAACGCCTCGACAAGGCTGGCATCCGGTTGCTGTTTACCGGTCTGAAGAAGCAGGTCATGGACGTCTTCTTGCGCACCGGACTGCATGAGCGGCTCGGACCCCAGCGCTTCTTCCGCACCGAGGATCAGGCGCTGGATCACGTCTGGAAGGCGCTCGGCAACAATCACGAAGTGGATTGTCCGCTCAATATCGTGTGCCCGGTGCTGCCGCAAAAATAATCACGAATAGCCCTTACCCGGCGCCAGATTCGTGCCGGGGCGCGATCGATCGCGCCCCAACAACAACATGAATAGGCCGTGGATAGATTTTTTCAGCATTCTGCTAGAATCGTCGCTCCCCTAGCGACGAGGCACGCAGTCCTTGGCTGACATTTCTCTCGGCGTTTTGATCGGCGCGCTGGTATTTCTGGTGTTCCTCTCCGCCTTCTTCTCGGCCGCCGAGATCGCGATGGTGAGCCTCAACCGTCACCGGTTGCGGCATCTCTCCGCCTCGGGCCACGGTGGTGCGCGCATCGCCGAACGGCTGCTGGCCCGTCCCGATCGCCTCATCGGCGTGATCCTGCTCGGCAGCAACTCGGTCAACGCGCTGTTCTCCGTGCTGACCACTTTCACGGTCATCCACTTGTGGGGCGAGGAGGAAAGCGCGATCGGCATTGCCACCGTCATCATTACGCTCGCGATCCTGATCCTCACCGATCTCGCGCCCAAGACACTGGCGGCCCTGCACCCGGAGCGCATCGCCTTCCCCAGCGCCTTCGTGTTGCGTCCGATGCTGTGGATCATCTACCCGGTGGTGTGGGTCATCAACGGCATGGCCAACGGCCTGCTACGTCTCGTCGGCGTGCGCGTACAGGCCCGTTCCGTCGACCAGGTCAGTCCGGAAGAACTGCGCGCCATCATCATGGAAGCCGGGATGCTGATTCCGGAAAGCCACCAGGACATGCTGCTGGCGATTCTCGATCTTGAAAAGGTCGCGGTGGACGACGTGATGGTGCCACGCGGGAAAATCGAGGGCGTCGATCTCGACGCGGAATGGGATGAAATTGTCAATCAGATCACCAGCAGCCGTTACACCCGGCTGCCGGTGTATCGCGGAAGTCTCGATAATGTCACCGGCATGATTCACGTGCGCCGGGTGCTCAACCTGATGCGCCAAGGCAGGCTCGACAAGGAAACACTCGAGCAGGCCATCGTCGAACCCTACTTCATCCCGTCAGGCACCACGCTCAACACGCAACTGCTGAATTTCAGACAGGTCAAGCGCCGCGTCGGCCTGGTGGTGGATGAATACGGCGACATCCAGGGGCTGGTGTCGCTGGACGAGATCCTCGAGGAAATTGTCGGCGATTTTACCACCCAGGCCATCGGCAGGATCGACGATATCCATCCCGAAAGCGATGGCAGTTACCTGGTGCGCGGCGCCGTCAGCCTGCGGGATCTGAACCGCCAGCTCGGCTGGGATTTGCCGACCGACGAATCCCGCACTCTGAACGGACTGATCGTGGAATATCTCGAGGACATCCCCGAACCCGGCACCAGCCTGATGATCCACGGCTACCAGGTGGAAATCCTGCGCGCCCGCGGCACCGCCATCGAGATCGCGCGCGTGCGGCCAGCCGCTACTCCTGGTGACGCCGGCGAACCGTCCTCATCCTGAAGTCATGCAGCGCGCCGCGGCCGGGGTATTTTTCAAACCGTCCGCAAGAAACGGCCGCTTGCTGGAGGATGCAGGCGGGAACACTAAGGCGCCACCCTCTGGTCGGCGTGCTCACGACCGAGGCGCTGGCCGATGTCTTCAAGCGCCGCCTTTTCCGAATGGAAAATATTCTCCGGTCCGATCATGTCCAGCAGCCCGGTTCTTTGCATGACGTCGGTCACTGTTCCTTTGATGCTGCAGAAGACCAGCGTGATTTTATTCTGGCTAAGCCGGTCGATCAGATTCCTCAGCATCTCCACACCCGAAGCGTCCAGTCCGTTGATGCCGTTTGCCACCACCAGAATGTATTTCAGATCCGGATCATGGCTGACGAGATACAGGACGGATTCCTCGAAATAACTCACGTTGGCGAAGTACAGCTGGCCGTCGAATCGTATTGCCGTCACCTGGGGATGCAGTCGCGGCAGGTTGAACCGCTCGGCACTGCGCAGCGCTCCGTCCTTGTCCAGCCCGAGCAGAACGATGTGCGGCTTCATGGTGCGGAAAAGAAAGAGCGTGAGGGACAGGATGATGCCGGTGAGAATGCCGTTCTGGATGTTCGGGGCGAACGCCAGGGTGGCGACAAAAGTGATAATGGCGGCGGCGCCGTCTTGCTTGCTGACGACCCAGGCCTCCTTGATGGTCTTGAAGTTGATGAGGCTGATGACCGCCATCATGATGATGGCCGCCAGTACCGGCTTGGGGAGGTGGTGCAGTAGCGGCGTGAAGAACAAAAGTGTCAGCAGCACCGCCAGCGCCGAGAATACCGAGGACATCCCGGTTTTAGCGCCGGCGGCGAGGTTGAGCGCGGAGCGGGAAAACGAGCCGCTAACCGGCATCGCGTGGCTGAACGCCGCCGCGACCTTCGCCAGCCCCTGGCCGATGAGCTCCTGGTTTTCATCCCACTGAGTGCGCGTCTTGATGGCAATGATCTTGCAGCTCGACATGGCCTCCATGAAGCTGATGAGGGCGATCACGAAAGCCGTCGGCAGCATGTGTATGCTGGCCTTCCAGTCGACCGGCGGTATGCTGATGCCGGGAAGTCCCTGCGGAATGGCGCCGACGATGCGGCCGCCAAGCGCCTCGAAATCGATGGTGTAACTGATGAAGGTGGTCAGGGCGACCACGATCAGCACGCCGGGGAACTTCGGCGAAAATTTCTTGAGCAGTGCCATCAGCGTGAGCGAACCCAGGCCGAGGACCAGCGACTCGAAGTGCATGGCGTCGATGTTTTCGATGACATGCAGGATGTCGGTCAGGAAATGCTGGCTGTTTTTCAGCGACAAGCCGACCATGGCGGGGAGTTGCGACAAGCCGATAATGATGGCGGCGGCGTTGATGAAGCCCCTCAGTACCGGATAGGACAGGAAGTTGAGCAGCACGCCCATGCGCGCCAGCCCCAGGCCGATTTGGAACAGGCCCGAGAGCAGCGCCATCAGGATGACGTATGAATAAAATTGTTCTGTTCCGTAGGTGGCGAGCGGCATGATGCTCGCGGCCGTCAGCAGCGACGTCATGGCGACCGGTCCGGTGGACAGCAGCAGGGAAGATCCGAACAGGGCGCCGATCACCACCGGCAACAGTGCCGCATACAGGCCATAGTAGGCGGGCACGCCCGACAATTGCGCATAGGCCAGCGATTGCGGGATGGCGACCAGGGCTACCGTCAGTCCTGCGATCAAGTCATCTTTCAGGGTATGCCGATCGACCTGCGGCCACCAGCGTAAAAAAGGGAAAATGCGCGGCCAAATGGCGTTTATATTTCGAGGTGTAGTAGAACTCATTTCAGAAAGCTTTAGCAGGTTATCGCGACTCCAATCGCGCACATGTCGACGCCGCCTGATGATGGTAGCCCACTCGCTGCAAGCGCAGGCAAGCCGAGGCGTTGACGATCAGGGTGATTTCCTGAGTAGGAGCGGCGGCAAGGCTGCTTGTGACAGTGCTGAAGAGGCAGAGGATCAATAATACGGGAAAAAAGGTTTTTTTCATGTTGTCAGTGAAAAGCACCGCTTATGACCATATCGGTCTGCACATCGCGGGCCATTATATTTAATTTTCAGCATGCTGTCTTACACCGCTTATTGCATAACAATGCTGCTGTTTCCAGGCCTGCTGCATGGATGTCAATGCGTGGATTATCACACGCATATCATCACCCATGCCTCAAGGTGCTGGATGGCAACTGGTCACGATTTGGTCACACGGATTGAAGGAGAAGCTGGCCAAATGAAACAACTGCTTGAGAATACGGTGGCTAAGGGCGGGATTGAGCCGCCGGCTCAGTATCGTGCGAATCCGCCTGGCATGATTTCACCTTGAATTTTCCGGTTTCAGGCTCTAGCATCACGCAAACAAAAGTGTTTCCCGAAAATCCTGGCTGGTTCTGAAACCTGCCAGGTTTTGCATAAGCAACACAGCGCGCCTATTGTCATTTTCGCGCCGCCTTGGTGGTATAAGAAAAGACTTTGTCGCCCCTGATCCTCGCCTATCTGGCCTTGGCCAGCGCTTTAGCTTCCGGTGTCCTGGCACTGGGCGCGGACCGCTATCCCAACTTGCTGCGTTACGGCTCCAGCCTGCTGCTCGGATTCTGCGGCCTGTTCGCGATCTTCGCCGGCGGCTGGGCCATCATTGATGAAACTCACTCGACAGATCAGCTGGCGTTGGGATTGCCCTGGCTCAAGTGGCACCTGCGGCTGGATCCCCTGTCCGGCTTTTTCTTCAGCATCGTCGGTGTGCTGGTGCTGGCCGTCAGTCTGTACGCGCCCGGGTACCTGCGGGAATTCACGCACCCGGGCCACAAGCAGGCTTTGTCCGTGCTCGGCCTGTTCACCGGCTTGTTCATCCTCGGCATGCTTCTCGTCCTGCTCGCCGACGACGCCTTCGTGTTCATGGTCTCCTGGGAGCTGATGTCGGTCTCGAGCTATTTCCTGGTCGCCTATCAGCATCAGTATGCCGCCAACCGCCGCGCGGCGTTTCTGTATCTGCTCATGGCCCATGTCGGCGCACTCGCCATTCTGCTGGGGTTCGGCGTACTCGCCGGGTTCGGCGGCGGCTACACCTTCGAGGCCATGCGCGCCGCGAATCTTTCCGTCACCTGGGCCTCCATCGCCTTCGCGCTGGCCTTCTTCGGCTTCGGCATGAAGGCCGGCATCGTGCCGCTACACGCGTGGCTGCCGGAGGCGCACCCCGCGGCGCCGTCGCACATCTCGGCGCTCATGAGCGGCGTGATGCTCAAGGTCGCGATTTACGGCTTCCTGCGCTTCGTCTATTACCTCCTCGGCAATCTTTATTGGCCATGGGGGCTGGTGCTGCTCGTGCTCGGCACGGTGACCGCACTCACTGGCGTGCTGTATGCGATGCAGCAAAACGATCTCAAGCGGCTGTTGGCGTACTCTTCCATCGAAAACGTCGGCATTATCTTCATGGGCCTCGGATTGTCGATGATATTTCTCGGCACCGATCATCCTAAGCTCGGCATGCTCGGTCTGATCGCCGCGCTCTATCATGTACTCAACCACGCGGTGTTCAAGGGGCTCCTGTTCCTCGGCGCCGGGGCGGTGCTGTACCGCACGCACGAGCGCGATCTCGATCACATGGGCGGTCTCATCCACGGTATGCCATGGACCGCGGGGTTTTTCCTCGTGGGGTGTATCGCGATCTCGGCG
>JAUSDQ010000275.1 GCA_030650525.1 Sulfuricaulis sp. | reverse complement strand
GATCCGGCGGGTGTTCGCGCCCACGTGGAAGATCGAGGAGTCGATCGAGGTGCAGCGCGAGGCGGGGGTACTCGGGCGCGCCTTGAGCCTGCGCCACCAGTTGCACGTGCACGACTGGTCGTGGCTGAAGGGTTATCTGCCCATCGGGCGGCTGGTGCTCGGGGCCGCGCGGCGCATCGGGCATATCCAGACGGGGAGTATTCATACGTATTTGACGTATTCGTTCGTGACGTTGCTGGTGTTGCTGGTTGTGCAGTGGCTGATCGGGTAGCGCCCAGTGCCCGAGGCGATAGCTCTTTCGGAGGTGGCAGCCGGTGCGACTCAATGAACTTTATTTTTTGTGGCAGCCCGGCGTATTCCCTTCGAAGGAGCTTCGCCTCGGAAGGGAGTCGCCCTGCGCCTCGGGATCCGGCCGCTACAAACAGATTTGACAAGCTGACCTCGCGTTCTTACAGTGAACCCTAAAAATGCCTAACGATTATTCCCTCTCCATTGGTACTGAAACCTGCGGTGTCGCCACAACGGCCCGTGGACAATGGGCGATGAGGACGGCGGCACGGTCGATGTTCATATGAACGCGGCCACGCAGTTGCCGCTGTGGCTGGCTTATACCGCCGTCGGCGCGGCTCTGCTTTCCGGCATCGTGTCACTGGGCGCGACCCGGCACCATCCCAACTTCCTCCATATTGGATCGTTCGCCTTGCTTGCCACGAGCGGTGCGGCGGGCATCGTCGCCGGCGGCTGGGTGCTGCTTGCTAACCTAACTCTTACGGACCAGCTCCCGCTCGGCCTGCCCTGGCTCCACTGGCACCTGCGGCTCGACCCGCTGTCGGGATTCTTCTTCGTGCTGTTGAGTCTGCTAGTGCTTGCGATCAGCCTCTACGGGCGGCATTACACGCGCGAGTACACACGCGGCGACCCGGCCCAGCCGCTGCCGCCGCTCGGCGTCTTCACCGCGGTGTTCATACTCGGTATGCAACTGATGATGCTCGCGAACGATGCCTTCATGTTCATGGTGTTCTGGGAAATGATGTCGGTCGGCGCCTACATGCTCGTCGCCTATCAGCACCAGCATGCCGCCAACCGGCAGGCGGCCTTCCTCTACCTGATGCTGAGCCACGCCGGCGCGGGGGTCATCCTGATTTCCTTCGGTGTGCTCGCCGCTTTCAGCGGTGGTTTCACCTTCGACCAGATGCGGGCCGCCGAGCTCTCTCCGCTGTGGGCGACGCTGGCTTTCGCCCTCGCCTTCATCGGCTTCGGCGTCAAGGCCGGCATCGTGCCGCTGCATGTCTGGCTGCCGGAGGCGCACCCGGTGGCGCCGTCGCACATCTCGGCGCTGATGAGCGGGGCCATGATCAAAATGGGCATCTACGGCATCGTGCGCCTGACCTATGACCTCATCGGCCATATCCAGTGGGAATGGGGCGTGGTGGTGCTGCTCGCCGGCAGCGCCTCGGCACTGCTCGGGGTGCTGTATGCACTCATGCAGCATGACCTGAAGCGCCTGCTCGCCTATCACTCCATCGAAAACATCGGCATCATATTAATGGGCCTCGGGCTCTCGATGATCTTCCTCGGCACGGGGCACGAGATGTTGGGCGCCTTGGGGCTGGTGGCGGCGCTCTATCACACCCTCAACCACGCGATATTCAAGGGGCTCCTGTTCCTCGGCGCCGGGGCGGTGCTGTACCGCACGCACGAGCGCGATCTCGATCACATGGGCGGTCTCATCCACGGTATGCCATGGACCGCGGGGTTTTTCCTCGTGGGGTGTATCGCGATCTCGGCG
>JAUSDQ010000273.1 GCA_030650525.1 Sulfuricaulis sp. | reverse complement strand
GATGCGCCGGAATTGGTGAAGTTGTTCTCATGGACCGAAGCGGAATTTCTGAAATATACCGAAGGCTCCGCCATCCGGCGGATTGGTTATGAATGCTGGCTGCGGAATATTGCGGTGGCGCTGGGTAATGCGCCGACGGATGAAACTATTGTAATCGCGCTCAAGAAACGATTAGAACATCCTTCGGAGCTGGTGAGGGAACATGCGATGTGGGCACTGGCGCGACATATTTATGTAGGGTGAGGTGGAGTTTTCGTGAACACACTTGCCGTCATTCCCGCGGAGGCGGGAATCCAGGCTTTAAATGTTTCGCGCGCCTTGCGCGCCTCGCTTCAGCCGGGCGCTCACCTAACTCGCCGGGCGCACACAACGCACCTCGGGCTCGATAAAAAGTCTCGCGACGGATACCGGCTTCGCTGCGGCGCTCAGCTCGCGACAACGGGGGATAAGTTAGAGAATTGTCTAACTACGCGATTGAGCCGCCGAGGGACGCACCAGCGTCACCGCGGTTAGGTCTAAGCAGTGAGCATTACTTCCGTAAATTGTAGGCCCTCAGCATCAGGTTTTTGATGGTATCTCTATGCTTTTCGATGTCTTCCAAGCTCAACCGGAATTTGTAGTTGCCCCACCTCTTGTCATAGTCCAAGACATCTAAGCCAGACTGAGAAATTATCTGGTCATACTCCGTTTCTTTCGGCAGACGTATCTCTAAGCGAAGTGCATTTTTTTGCGGCCGGCATATAGCAAAGTTACAGGCTTTGCCTTCCACCCAAAACCCGATGTAATATTTGTTGTAACTCTGTTCAGCAGACGGGGCGAACTCTCTTGCAATATCCAACATACTGTCTGCGAGTTTTACCGTTTTACCTGTACCACGAATGGACTCCCAATAGTTCCTATCCGTTAACTCAGCGGTTTCCTCGTCTTCATCTAGTAATCCAAGGCGAACGGTATCAAGAACTTTCGTAAAATGCAGACCCACCCCATCCGTCGTTTCGATTGCAGATACTTGCAATGCCATGATGGGTATGAATCCATTAAAGAGGCCTATCACATTTAGAAAGCGGCTGGTAATGTCCTCCGCAACAATCACAGCAGTGTGGTCGTATTGCGGGTAGCGCCGCCGCTCAATATCCCAATACTCAATTGTCCTGATGATATGGGATTCATCCGTCGGACCCAGTTGTATTTCTACTTCATATCGTCCATATCCGTCTGCATCCTGAAGAAGGAGATCAAGACGGCCAGCGCCCACATGCACCCGTTCTCGGTCCTTTACAACCACATCGCCAATCCCGAGGATTGAAGGATCCTCCCCAATAACGTCGTGCAACCATCGCTCGTTATACTGTGAATGGTTCTTGAGGCTGACCTTTTTCAGTTTTATGTGGTTCATAGACTTTCTCAAGTAGCGCAAACTTGAACTAGATTGCAAGAATGCCGCGTTACAACATAGCATTCTTGCAATATAACAAGATGCTTTTCAAGAGAAATAACATACCTCGATGAATGGATCTGTGGTTTTCGGGCCCCGTAGCGCGCGCTGAGTACCGCAGCCCTACCGGGAGTATTCAAGCGAGCCCGTGCTGGAGCCCGAGGCGCGTATTTTGCGCCCGGCGAGTTGGCGAGTGCCCGGTGGGGCGAGAAACGGAGAAAGGGGTCGCGCGCTCCGGGGCGTGCTTTCTTTGCACGAGCAAAGAAAGAAACCCGCTCGCGGTGCAGGGAACCTGCAATTAGCTTTTGAGATCGCGCGCAAGGCGCGCGAAACATTTAAAGCCTGGATTCCCGCTTTCGCGGGAATGACAGCAACTCTCCCGCAAGAGGATAGAGTGAATACAGCTACTTCACAAAAAAATGTTCGCGGTAGTACTTGAGCTCGTCGATGGATTCGCGAATATCATCGATCGCCTTATGCGTATTTTTCTTAACCAATCCGCTGCATAAACCCGGTTTCCAGCGTTTCACAAGTTCCTTGATGGAGCTGACATCGAGATTGCGATAGTGAAACCATGCCTCCAGCTGCGGCATGGTGCGCGCGAGAAAGCGCCGGTCCTGGCAGATGCTGTTGCCGCACATCGGCGATTTGTTCTTGGGGACATGCTGCTGCAGGAATTCCAGCGTGAGGCGCTCGACCTCCGCCTCGGAATAGGTCGATTGCCTGACCCGCTCGATAAGCCCGGTGCCGGCGTGGGTGCGCTGGTTCCAGTCATCCATGCCCGCGAGCATGGCGTCGGACTGATGCACCGCGAACACCGGCCCTTCGGCGACGATGTTCAGTTCGCTGTCGGTGACGATGGTGGCGGCCTCGATGATCCGGTCGGTTTCCGGATTCAACCCCGTCATTTCCAGGTCTATCCAGATAAGGGCGCTGCCGTTCTGCGCCCCGTTGGGTGCTTGAGCCATGTGTCGTCTCCGATTGGATGCAGGCGTCCGGAATAAATAAAATCCCCTTTTACTTAAAGGAGAAAGCCAGAATAAGGAGTTTGCCGGGCTGCCTACTGTCTGTTCCTTGGTGATGATAACATCTAATGAAGCCCTACTGCGTTCGTCCTGACATAATATAACCTATGAATACCTTCATGATCGTTTTTCTGACCCTGCTCGGCCTGTCGCTGCTGACGGAGCTATGGCTCGCCAGCCGTCATATCCGCCATGTCGCCGCGAATCGCGCTGCCGTGCCCAAGGCCTTCCGCAACAAGATCACGCTCGAAGACCACCAGAAGGCCGCGGATTACACCATGACGCACACCCGTTTCGGCCGCATCGAAAATGTCTACGGCACCGTGCTGCTGCTGATTTGGACCCTCGGCGGTGGACTCGAGTGGCTCGACCAACTGTGCCGCGGTTTAGGCTGGGGTGAGCTGAGCACTGGCACTGTCTTCATTGTCGGCGGGTTCGTCTTCATGGGCCTGCTCGGGTTGCCGATGTCCGTGTATCAAACCTTCGTGATCGAGAACCGCTTCGGCTTCAATAAAACCAGCCCGCGGCTGTTCCTGGCCGACATGATCAAGAAGGTTCTGCTGCTCGGCCTCCTCGGCGCACCGCTGGCGATCGCCGTGCTGTGGCTGATGCAAGAGACCGGCGCACTGTGGTGGGTGTACGTCTGGCTGCTGTGGAGCGGTTTCACGCTGTTGTTGATCTGGGCCTATCCCGCGCTGATCGCGCCGATCTTCAACAAATTCACCCCGCTCAAGGAAGGTTCCGTACGCGAGCGCATCCAGTCGCTGCTGGAACGCACCGGATTCCGGTCACGCGGGATATTCGTCATGGACGGTTCACGCCGCAGCGCCCACGGCAACGCCTACTTCACCGGTTTCGGCAAAACCAAACGCATCGTCTTTTTCGACACGCTGCTCGAGCATTTGGGCGAGAAAGAAATCGAAGCGGTGCTGGCGCACGAGCTCGGGCACTTCAAGCGGCGGCACGTCATGAAACGCATGCTGCTCACCTTCGGGTTCAGCCTGGCCGGACTCGCCATTCTCGGATGGCTGGTCACGCAGCCGTGGTTCTATATCGGATTGGGCTTGTCACAACCCTCGACCCACGCGGCGCTGATGCTGTTCATGCTGACCGTGCCGGTATTCACCTTTTTCCTGCAGCCGCTGCTCGCCTGGGGCTCGCGCCGCCACGAATACGAGGCCGACAGCTTCGCCGCCGAACAGACCGATGCCGGCGAACTGGTCAGCGCGCTGGTCAAGCTCTACCGGGAAAATGCCAGCACCCTCACCCCCGACCCGCTGCACTCGGCCTTTTACGATTCACACCCGCCCGCCGCGCTGCGCATCGCGCATCTGGCGGACAAAACCTAAGCCAGTACTCAAGGAGGAAATATGCTCAAGCCATTCGCCTTATTGCCGATTATCGCCGTCCTTTCCGTTTCTACCCAGGCCGCGACGCTGCCGGGCGACGCCGCCAACGGCAAAAAACTGCACGACGCCCGTTGCACCTCGTGCCACGACGACAGCGTTTATAAGCGCCAGGACCATAAGGTCAAGAACCTTGAGGGATTAGCCCAGCAGATCCGCAATTGCGAGCACATGACCGATGTCACGCCGGGCAAGACCCATGCGAACGATCTGGTGAAATACCTGAACGAAACCTACTACAAGTTCAAATAATCGGAGAACGTCATGGCCGACCTCACGCGCAAGTCCTGCCAGCCCTGCGCCCCCGGCACGCCGCCGCTGGCGCGCGATCAGGCCAAGGCGCTGCTGCAACAGACTCCGGGCTGGTCGCTGAACGACGCCACGACCGAGCTCAGCCGCGGCTTCAAGTTCAAGAATTACTACGAGACCATGGCGTTCGTGAATGCGCTGGCGTGGGTCGCGCACCGCGAGGACCACCACCCGGACATCGAGGTCGGTTACAACCGCTGCCACGTGCGTTTCAGCACACACAGCATCAAGGGATTGTCGGAAAACGACTTCATCGGCGCCGCCAAGCTTAACGCCCTCGTAGGCGAGTAATCGCCGCTCTCCGGCTATCCGCACCTTTTAAAACACGAAGCCAGACCCGCCGCCAGGTCCGGATACATCAATTCCACGCCCAACTCCTCGCGCATGCGGCGATTGTCGATGCGCTTGGATTCCGCGAGATAGGAAAGCATACCTTCCCCCAGCCGGCGGCGCGCCTCTTCCAAGCTAACCGCCGGCGGGCGCGGTATCCCGAGCACATCCGCCACGCGCAAGAAAAAATCCGTCATGGTGGTGGGGTGACCGTCGCTGACATTGTAGAGCAGGCTCGGACGGACATGGCGCGCCGCGGCGAGGCAAATGCGAGCGAGGTCGTCGGCATGGATGCGATTGCTATAAGGCGACTCCTCCTCGCGCAGCACCGGCTCGCCGGCACGCAGCCGCTTCTCGGGCAAATACCCTGGGCCGTAAATACCCGGTACGCGCAGGATCACGATCGGCACCGCGCTCTTCTTGCTCCAAGCCTGGAGAGTGGTTTCCGCCGCGAGCCGGCGGCGGGCGCGGTCCACCTGCGGATTCGGCGGACGATCTTCGGTCACCCACTCGCCCCGGCAATCGCCATAAACGCCCGTCGTACCGATCAGCACAATGCGCTGGGGCAGATTAGAGGGCGTCATCGACGCAACGAACGCCTCCAGGCGCGGATCGGTCACGCCCGCGTCCGGCGGCGGGGCGAAGTAATACACGACCGCGTCCTTGACGGGAAAATTATTTAAGGACGCCGGGTCATCGAGATCGGCCGTGATCGGTTGGATACCCGCGGCACGCAAACGCCGCGCCGACCCCTGCGAGCGGACCAGTCCGGCGACGGCGCGGCCCTCGGACCGTTCGAGCCGGGCGACACGCTCGCCGATGTCGCCGCAGCCGATAATCAGCACATCAGTTACGGCGGAGTTCATCGCGCACCGCAATCGGCGTTGGATAGCGCCAGACAATCAGGTACATCGACACCATCATGGTAAGAATAGTGGTCAGCTCAAGCAGATGGGCCGCCTGCTGGCCGACAACGCCGGTTTCCAACGCCAACACGGCGATCAGCAGTGTGAATTCGCTGCCCTGCCCGAGGCGCACGCCTATTTCCATGGCGCGGGGGCGGTGTTCTCCGGCACGCACCAGCAACAACCGGAACGCCCAGGGTTTCACCACAAGCAATACCGCCGCCAGCACGATCGCCGGCACCAGCACATCCGCGAGCAAGGCGATATCGAGCCCGGCGCCGAGCGTGAAAAAGAAAATGATCAGGAAGAAATCCCGCAGCGGTTTCAGATTTTCGGCGATAAACAGCGAGATGCGGCTGGATGCCAGCGCCACCCCGGCCACGAACGCGCCGATCTCATGCGACAGCCCAAGCCACACGGAAAGCTCCGCCAGCCCCAGACACCAGCCGATCGCGAGCAAAAAGATATATTCCTGAATGACGTCAAAACGCGCTATCAGCGGCAACAGCACATAACGCTCCACCAGATAGGCCAACCCGCAAATTCCGAGCAGCGCCAGTACCAGTCTGCCGACGTCCGCCAGCAATGCCTGCTGACCGATGCCAGCCTGGAGAACGAGCAGCACCACGATGGCAATCACGTCCTGCAGCAACAGGATACTGATCATGATCTCGCCGGTATGGCGATGATGCAGCACCGTGGTCGGCAACAGTTTCAGGCCGACGATGGTGCTTGAGAACATCAGTCCGCCGCCGACCACAAGCGATTCGACGGCGGTATATCCCAGCAGTTGTCCGGCGGCCACGCCGATACCGCCGAAGACGAGCGAACTCAGCCCGGTGACAATCGTCGCCGAGCCGAGCAGACGGAACAGCTTTTGCGGGTGCATGTTGAGGCCGAGCAGAAACAGCAGGAACATGATCCCGATGTCGGCCACACCCTTGATGAGCGAGGCGTCCGTCACCCAGCCGAGCAGCGACGGGCCCATCACCACGCCGAGCACGATATAGGACACGATCAGCGCCTGGCGCGCATACAGGGCCAGTGTGGCGAAGACCGCGGCGCCGGTGAAGATCAGAAATACCATGAACAGCAGCGACTCACTGGGCATTGGCGTTCCTTGCATGAAATAAGCACCGCGCCGGTGGCGCGAGTGCGATACTTTTTATAGAGCCTCAAACAAAATGCAATAGGCAGGATTTACAGGATTTTTCAGGATTGACAGGATTAAGGTTTTTTTAAAAACAAGAAATCCTGTTAATCCTGTCTGATTTTTTATTTTTGTCAGGGGTTCTTAATTCATCACGCCTCGCGCCGGCCGGCCATTGCGCGCGCGAGCGTATTGCGGTCGGTGTATTCCAGTTCGCCGCCGATGGGCACGCCGTAGGCAATGCGGGTGGCCTTGATGTGGCGGGCGCGCACCAGATCGCTGATGTAGTGCGCGGTGGCCTCGCCCTCCACCGTGAGGTTGGTGGCGAGCACGACTTCCTTGATGGTCGCTTCATCGAGCAGGGCTTCGAGGCGGGGAATGCCGATCTCATCCGGACCAATGCCATCCAACGGCGATAACCGTCCCATGAGCACGAAGTACAGGCCGTTGTAGACACCGGACTGGTCGAGCGAAACCAGATCGGAGGGCGACTCGACCACGCACAGCAGCGATTTGTCGCGCCGCGCCGAGCTGCAAATCAGGCACAGTTCGGTCTCGCTCAGGTTGTTGCAGCGCTTGCAGTGGATGATGCGCTCGACCGCGTTGGTAAGCGCCTGCGCGATCTGGCGCGCGCCCTCGCGGTCGCGCTCGAGCAGATGATAGGCCATGCGACTCGCGCTCTTCGGACCCACGCCCGGCAACCGGCGCAGGGCCTGCTTGAGCGCTTCGAGGACGGTGATGTCGTTCATGGAGAAATCACAATAGACAGGATTAACAGGATTTTTCAGGATTAACAGGATTAATCGAGCATGAAAAGTCACACTCGTTACTTTTTTTCAATTTCATTTGAAATCCTGTAAATCCTGTTTTAATCCTGTTAATCCTGTCTATTGATCAGAACGGCAACTTCATTCCGGGAATGTTGAGCCCCGCGGTCAGCCCGGCCATTTTTTCCTCGGTGGTCTTTTCCGCCTTGCGCACGGCGTCATTCATGGCCGCCGCCACCAGGTCCTCGAGCACTTCCTTGTCGTCCTGCATCAGGCTCGGGTCGATTTGCACGCGTTTCACATCATGGCGACAAGTCATGGTGATATTCACCACGCCGCCGCCGCTGCTGCCCGTCACCTCGATAGACGCGAGCTGCTCTTGCGCCTTGCGCATGTTTTCCTGCATCGCCTGCGCCTGCTTCATGATATTTCCCAGTCCGCCTTTCATGCTTTCACCCCGTATAAAACTTAAGTTCGGTTCGGTTCGGTGCGCTTCGCTACCGCTCAGCACACCCTACCCCCCAATTGATTTCTTCGTAGGGTGTGCAAAAGCGAAGCGTTGCGCACCATACAGTTAGACCTTGGGTCGTATGGACGCCGGGTTCACCCGGGCGTTAAACTTTTCCTGCAGCGCGCGCACATTGGGGTCGTCGGCAATCGCCTGCACCGCGGCCTGCTGCTTTTCATCCTGCAAACGGGTTTTCTCTTTTGCCGGCGTTTCCACCGCGGGGCGTCCGAGTTGCAGCGTCAGCCGTATCGGGTTGCCATAGTATTTTTCCAGCGCCTGCTTCAATTCCGCTTCGCGCTCCTTGTTAAGCAATTTCCCGTGCAATTCCTCCAGCACCAGCACCATGACGCCATGGTCATACGATGCCAGCGTGGTGTTGTTGGCCAATTCACGCAACAGGCCCGTGAGACCCAGTTGCGGGACCACATCGGCCCACTTCGCTGTTGGTGCTCCGGGATTTCGTGCCACCGTGGCCACCGCCGGCGTAACGACGTCGGCCGTCACTGTCGGCGTCACGGGCGGAGCGGTTCGTGCCGCTGCTGTGGTGGTGGCGAGCTTGGCCGGCGACGCTGTGGCGGTCGGAATGGAATGGCGCACCTCGCCCGCGAGCGCCGGGCGGAACGCCACCATGCGTAACAGGATCATCTCCAGCCCGCTGCGCGGGTCCGGTGCGTAGGGCAAATCACGTTGTCCCATCACGCCAATTTGATAATAAAGCTGCACATCTGGCGGCGACATCGCCCGGGCATGGACCAGCAGCCCCGCGCCCGCTTCGCCGGCCAAGGCGGCGTCCGCCTGTACCAGCGCAATCCGGTGCAACATGAGCAATAGCTCTTTCAGCAGTGCTTCGTAATCCAGGCCGAATTCGGTGGCCTCGGTCACCGCCTTGAGCAGCGCGCCGACATCGCCAGCCTCCAATCCCTGCAACAGCTGTTCGATGAAATTCTGGTCGATCGTCCCGAGCATGGCGCGCACTTCCGGCTCGTTGACCTGGCCACCGCCGTAGGCGATCGCCTGATCGAGCAACGAGAGGCCATCGCGCATGCTGCCGTCGGCGGCGCGCGCCAGCAGCTTGATCGAGCCGGCATCGTGCGCGTTACCTTCCGCAACCAGTATCTTCTGTATTTGCGCGGCGATTTGCTCGACCGGCAGACGCTTGAGATTGAATTGCAGGCAGCGCGACAACACCGTGACCGGCAGTCTCTGCGGATCGGTGGTGGCCAGCAGGAATTTGACGTGCGGCGGCGGTTCTTCCAGGGTTTTCAGCAGGGCGTTGAAGCTGTGGCCGGAAAGCATGTGCACTTCGTCGATGAGATAAACCTTGTAGCGGCCGCGTGACGGGGCGTACTGCACGTTGTCCAGCAATTCGCGCGTGTCATCCACCTTGGTGCGCGAGGCGGCGTCCACCTCGATCAGGTCCACGAAGCGCCCCTCGTCCACTTCCTTGCAGGCGCTGCACTGGCCGCAGGGCTTCGAGGTAACGCCGGTTTCGCAGTTCAGGGATTTCGCGAGTATGCGGGCGATGGTGGTCTTGCCCACCCCGCGGGTGCCGGTGAACAGAAAGGCATGATGCAGCCGGCCATGGTCAAGCGCGTTGACCAGCGGCTGCACGACGTGCTGTTGGCCCACGAGCTCGGAAAAGTTTCGGGGGCGCCATTTGCGCGCCAGAACCTGATAGCTCATGGACGTTGGCCTGCCATCAATAAAGGACTTCCGTAACGGGTGGCGGTTCGAGCCAACCACACCCCAGTACCCGAAATGCATGCTGCGGCTGCTTCCTTCCGGACCTGACCGGGTTCACAAGCTTCCGTCGCCGAGGGGACCGGCTCTCACCGCCATAATCATTCTGTGGGATGAAAGTGTATCACGGTGGGGCGGCGGCGGTAACCGCGAAAGTTATGAGTGTTATCAAAAATAAATGTGGCGATTGCGCGACTGTGCGGCCTGCTCGGGATCAGGCTCCTGCTCATTCATACGCGTCCCGGCAAGGTCAAGACCGCATATTATTTCAGGTTT
>JAUSDQ010000272.1 GCA_030650525.1 Sulfuricaulis sp. | reverse complement strand
TCCGCTCCGCCTCGTCGACCGCGTCCAGCAGGTCGGGCAGCGCGCGGATGACTTTGCGCGTCATCTCGTCATCATCGGAGTGGGGAGCGCCAGACAGTAAGCGCGTAGCGATCTCCCGCAACTCCGCTATGCGTTCTGGCGTTATCATGGCGCCACCTCCGGCAGCGGCGCGAGGGCGGCGCGGGCAACCTCAAGTATCTGCTTCAATCGTTGCGCCCCTGACGGAGAATACAAGGCGCTTACGCTTGACCATTCCCCTTGTGCGTCGTGCGCGAGAAGCCGGATATCCTCTAGCGCCGCATCTTTCCGCTCCACGTCCGCCAACAGCGCCAGCACATCGCGGGCCATGCTGCGTAGAGTGGAGGATCGTGACATATCTCGCAAAAGCTCCGCCCGCTTCCGCATCGCCTCGTAGCTCATGGCTTCACCCTCTATCCCATCTGGCCCACTTACGCAGCCGCCCAAGCGTCACATGCGCTCCGTCGCCCTGTCCCCAGTCAATCGTAACAGGCCGGTCATCTGGTAGCCCAATCGCCAACGTGCAGACGGCCCTTACGATGGCCTCTGCCTGTTTTAGCCGTTCCTTGTCTGTCATGGCCTTCGCATTCTCGCCAGCGCCCGCGTCAAGTCCATACTGGCCCGCCGGAGTGCGCCGGCTTCGACGACGGGCAGGAAAGACCAGTGTGCCTCTTGACTGTCCTTTGGGTATTTTGCGATGGCTTCACGCAAGGCAATGATGCGATTCAGGAACCGCATGGCCTCCGCCTCTGCCGCTTGGATAGCTTCTTTTTGCATCGTCCTACCCCTTCGCGTCATTGTCCAGCGGCACTTCCGCATGGCGCTTCTGTGCAAGCCCCTCATATCCGGCGATGACCTGCAAGCCCTCGATGTTGGTTAGCTCCTCTGGCAGACGCTTGAACCGCGCCGCGACCTGGGCCTTGACGCGGACTTCGTTGCAGTCCGCCTTTGCTCCGGCAGCATAGATGGCCTTGACCTGCTCCGGTGTGATGCGGTCGCCAGCTGGGGCCTCGGCGGGCCTGCGCTGGCACCATGTGGCCTTGCCGTCCTTCTCGCCCGTCTTTGTGCCACAGGCCCACCATTTCCCATCCCTACCGTCGCGCTCGGTGAAGGGCCGCGCAGGATGGTCGGGGCAGAAGCCGCGCGGGGCGTCCTGCACAGGGGTGGACTGTTCTACCCGCGTCACCGTCCGATGGGGAATGGCCGCGATCGGCCTGGGCGCGTTCTCCGTTTGCGCCATCTCCTCCTCCGCGTACACGCCGGACAGCTCGGCGGGGAACGCCTTGCGAAGCGCCAGAGCTTCCGCGACCTTGCCCAACATCGTGAAGGGCATCTTCTGCCACATGAAGTCTCCCTTGCCGTCCGGCGCGTACTCGAACCATCGGGCCGTCGCGGTGAAGGGGCAGCGCACACCACTGACCATGCGCCAGACGGTGATAGTAGCCTCTGTCGGCGTGTCGGCGGTCAACTGTAGAAACTGGGCGGCGTCGTTGCCCGCGTACTCGCCAGTCCGGGCCGCGATAAGCCTGTACCCGTCAATGCCCGTCTGAATGACAGCCTTGCGTTTGTCACCTGTCCCACGCGCGACAAGATGAATCTGGCGCATGAGCGGGTCAAGGCCAGTCCGCTTGCAGGCGTAGATAAACATTTCCAGGTCCTCGTCCGACACGTCCTTTGCGACCGTGCGCTTGATAAGGGCTATGTTCTCGACTGTAAATTCCATCGGCCTACTCCGTTTCCACTGTCGCCATTGTGATTTGCAAAACCTCATCGTAGGACTTGGCGGCCATGCAATTCTTTCGGTATGCCTCCGCGTCCTCCGTGTAGCCCGCCCGCCTCAGCGCCTTGCTCACCCGCCCGATGATGAAGAATACATTGCCATCCTCGCCGGATAGCTGCACCGTTACGTCGGGATGCCGGATGTCCGTAGT
>JAUSDQ010000267.1 GCA_030650525.1 Sulfuricaulis sp. | reverse complement strand
GCCGCTGAAGCACGTCACATAAATCCGGTCACCGAAAACAATGGGACTGGAACCGCCGGGACCGGGCAGCGACGTTTTCCAGGCGACGTTCTGGTCGGCGCTCCAGGTGAGGGGCAGACCAAGGCTGGCGCCGATGCCCTGGCCGTCCGGTCCGCGGAATTGCCGCCATTCGCTGGCGGAGACCAGCGTTGGAACCAAAGCGACCACGGCAAGCAAAGGGGCGGCAGTGCGGGTAAGTTTTATCATAGAATGGTCGTTTCTTTTCGCCGGTATCGCGGCCCGATGCAAGCGGCACCTGCGATTCCGTGCGATTCCCGGAGCATTCACGAGTTGTCGGTAACTTCCGCCGTCGTAGCGCAGAGTTGCACTCTGCTGTCTCGCCGATTTGTAATCGGCAGCGCGTCGATCTGTTCCTGCGCTCTGGTCTGGCCGGCGGCTCGCAGGATTCAATCCTGCGATACGGCAGATTTCAAATCTGCGCTACGAGGATGGACGTTGCCAACAACTTCGGGATGCTAGGACGCGTCGCTTCATCGCTTGCGGGTTCTGAGGATTAAGGTGTTAGCAGATTGTTCGGGACAACCGGGTTGGATTTTTTTACCCTCGCGGCATGAGTCAATTGCAATGCCGCGACCTTTCTGCCGACGAACAACACGTTTTGGAACAGGGCCATCTTCGGCTGCTGACTTCCCCGAAGGAGATCGCGGCCTGCGATCAGACCCTGATCGAGCACCATTATCTCCATGACGTGACCTTGGTCGGCGAGCATCTGCGCTATGCGTTTGTTTACCAGGGACGGTGGTTGGCCGTGGCCACCTGGAGTTCGGCGGCCTTCCACCTTAAAGATCGAGACCAGTTCATTGGCTGGACCCCTGAGCAGTGCCGGCGTCGCCTGCCCTTGCTGGCCAATAATTCGCGCCTGCTGGTCCTCCCCGAGTGCCATTACCCCAATCTCGTCAGCCGCTTTATGAAATTGATGCTCGGCCAACTCTCCCAAGATTGGGAGCAGCGCTGGGGGCATCCGATCGCCTTGGTCGAAACCTTCGTCGATCCCCGCTTCTACCCAGGCACCGCCTACAAGGTCAGCGGCTGGTCCCACCTGGGCAAAACCGCCGGCTGGAAACGCGATGCCGATGATTTTTACGAAAAGCACGCCACGCCCAAACAGATTTGGGTTCGGGAGTTGGTCCCCAAAGCCTGCCTGAAATTGCGGGCTTCCCAACTGCCGGCCGCTTGGGCCAAAGTCGAAGCAACTCGGCGGCCTCGCTGCACGGCCAAGGCGCAGGAGATTCGCAGCTTGATGGAGGCCATCGAGGCGGAGGTGCCGGAGTTCCGGCGCGCGCAAGCCTTGGCTTATCCGCTGCCCGGGCTGATTTGCCTGATGGTGATGGCCGCCGCCCAAGGGGTGGTGCGCGGCCCCACCGATTTGGCCCTCTACGCGGACACCCTCAACCAAGCGCAATTACGCGCCTTGAAGTTCCGCCTCGATCCGCGCACCCGAAAGGTGCGTTATCCCAAGAAGACCGTCTTCACCACGGTCTTGCACGCAGTGGATGACGATCTGGTCGAACGGGTGCTCTTACGCTGGCAGGCTCAAATCTTGGGTCCATCCCAAGACCCAATCGTGATCATCGACGGCAAGAAAGTGCGTCATGCCGGGGTGGAGATCGTCAATGCCGTCGATGCGCAGGGACGGTTTCTGGGCAGTGTCGTGACCGAGTCCAAAAGCAATGAGATCCCGGCCGCGCGCCGGCTGCTGCGCGGGCAGGACTTGCTGGGTAAAATCATCCTGACCGACGCCCTGCACACTCAGACTGAAACCGGGCAGCAGATTCTCTTTGAGGGCGGGGGAGACTACCTCATGACGGTCAAGGGCAACCAGCCGACCCTCCAAAAAAATCTGGAAAACCTGTTCCGCCAACAGGGTTTTTCCCCCTCGGCCCACGGCGCGAACGCGGGCTCTGAAACGGGAACGCAACCGCAGCCGCCTGGAGATTCGATCCTTGGAATGTCTGGAAGTCACGCCCAGTCAGGTGAGCTTTCCAGGAGCCCGCTTGGTGGCGCGATTGGAAACGCGGGTCAAGCGCAAGGACGGTAAAAACCAGAAAGCCAAATGGTGCCGGGAGGTGGTGTATCTGGTGAGCAGCCTCACCCTGGAAGAACTCCAGGCGCAGGGGATGCTCGCGCTCAAGCGGGGGTATTGGGTCGTTGAAAGCCGGCTCCACCATTGTTTGGACATCACGCTCCGCGAGGATGAGAGCCGCGTGCGCACTCCCCAAGCCGCGCGCGTGTTGGGGACGATTCGCCGTATCGTGGTCAGCTTGGCCAACGCTGCGGTCAATCGCGCCCGAAAGTTACATCCCAAGTCCAAATGCAACACCGGCACTTTTCAGAGCCGATTCAAGTCCGCCCGCGGCGGACGCGAACGTCTCCATGCGCTCATCCACGCCAAATTCCCCAACCTGCTGGACTTATGAAAATGAAAAGACGCGTCCTAGCGCTTTGGTAATCTGCGGCGCGGAGATTTTCACGCGCTCTTGGCTCGTGTCTGGCCGCAGGTGGAGACGCTGCTCAAGGCTCACAAGTTGGTGAATGTTTACGCCGACCGTGTCGAGGGGATCGGATAGCGGGCGCCGGCGGAGACGGTATCGAAC
>JAUSDQ010000266.1 GCA_030650525.1 Sulfuricaulis sp. | reverse complement strand
GAAATCAAGGCGTTGCTGCAGTACGCGTTCCAGACCAGCAACGCGCTGACCATTCCGATCTCGGCGCCCGGCTCGGCCGGTATGGAAGCCTGCTTCGTCAATCTCATCGAACCGGGCGAAAAGGTCGTCGTGTGCGTGAACGGCGTCTTCGGTGAACGCATGAAAGAGAACATCGAGCGCGCGCGTGGCGTGCCGGTCATGGTGGAAGACAGCTGGGGCACGCCGGTGGACCCGAATAAACTGGAGGACGCGCTCAGGGCCCATCGCGACGCCAGGATCGTCGCCTTCGTGCAGGCCGAGACTTCCACCGGCGTGCAATCGGACGCCAGGAAGCTGACAGAGATCGCTCATCATCATGACTGCCTGACCATCGTGGATGCCGTGACCTCGCTCGGGGGCTCCCCGCTGAAGGTGGATGAATGGGGCCTCGACGCGGTCTACTCCGGCTCGCAGAAATGCCTGTCGTGCACACCGGGGCTGTCGCCGGTCACCTTCAACGACCGCGCGGTGGAAAAGATCAAGCAACGCAAAACCAAGGTGCAAAGCTGGTTCCTCGACCTCAACCTCGTGATGGGATACTGGGGCTCGGGCAAGCGCGTCTATCACCACACCGCGCCGATCAACCTGTTATACGGCCTGCATGAGGCGCTGGCGATGCTGCAAGAGGAAGGCCTGGAAAACTCGTGGCTGCGCCACCAGCATCATCATCTGGCGCTGCGTTCGGGTCTCGAAGCCATGGGGCTGTCGTTACTGGTCAAGGAAAATGCGCGCCTGCCGCAGTTGAATGCCGTCGTCGTGCCGCCAGGCGTGGACGAGGCGATTCTGCGCAGCCGCCTGCTCAACGAATACAACCTCGAAATCGGCGCGGGGCTCGGCGCACTCGCCGGCAAGATCGTGCGCATCGGCCTCATGGGTTATGGAGCCAATATGAAAAACGTCATGTATTGCCTCGAGGCACTCGAAGCGGTGCTGGCGGACATGTGCGCCCCCATACAAACCGGGGTGGCGATGAACGCCGCGCAAAGCGCGGCGGTCTTAAACTGAGAGAAATTCATATAGATGTAGGTTGGGGTGAGGCGCGGAGTGCCGAACCCCAACATCGTTAACCAGCGCGTTGGGGTTCGCTACGCTCACCCCAACCTACATTAATTTTATCCAACATCGGGCTACTCGGATCGCTTCAGGAACCTTAATCCGAGCTACTAACGCGGTTTAAGCGATCCCGCCCCTCTTCCAGAAACCCGGTCATCTCATCCGCCGGCAGCGGCGGGCTAAAGACATAGCCTTGCATCATATCGCACCCGAGATTCCGCAGGAGCATGACCTGTTCGGAAGTTTCGACACCCTCCGCGATGACCGTCAGGTTCAACACGTGCGCCATGGTTATGATCACCTCGACCAGCGCGGCGGCATCCCGGTTCGCTATCATGTCCTGCACGAAGGAACGGTCGATCTTGACGGCGTCCACCCGGAAACGGGTCAGGTAGGCCAGGGAGGAATAGCCCGTTCCGAAATCGTCGATCGTGAGACGAATGCCGTTCTCGCGCAGGGCCTTCAGTATCTTGATTGTCGCCAGATCGGTGTTCATGAGGACACTTTCCGTGATTTCGAATTCCATGACGCCGGCGCAGCGCCCCCGTCCTTTCAGGAGGCAATGCATGCAACCGACCTTGTCGAGGAAACCAGGGTCGGCAAACTGCCGGCCCGATATGTTGACAGCGACGCGGACCGGTTCCCGGAGCAGGCCGCTCCATTGTTGCAACTGTTCGCAGACGGCGCGTAAAACCCATTCGCCGGCGCGCACGATCAGTCCGGACTCCTCCAGCACCGACATGAACTCATCGGGGGCGATGATGCCGCGGTCCGGATGCTGCCAGCGGATCAGGGCCTCGACGCCGACGATCCGCTCGCTCCTGAGATCCAGGATGGGCTGATAATACAAACGGAATTCTTCGCGCTCCAGGGC
The DNA here is from genome assembly GCA_030650525.1 of Sulfuricaulis sp. Lineage (GTDB taxonomy): Bacteria > Pseudomonadota > Gammaproteobacteria > Acidiferrobacterales > Sulfurifustaceae > Sulfuricaulis. Next base: position 12,920 of record JAUSDQ010000266.1, on the reverse strand, counting down.
GCGGCTCAGTTGAGTCCTCAGCGTCAGGCGCTCGCGGATCTTCGTCGTCATGTCCGCCGAGTAGAATCGATAGGCGTTGTGTCCGTGCTCCTTCACGCGGTGCATGGCCGTATCCGCGTTCTTCCACAGGGAATCGGCGTCGTTTCCATCGGCGGGTGCGATCGCGATCCCGACGCTCACGGAGATGAATATCTCGTGCTCCCCCGCAAGAAACGGCTTGGCCAGATCGCCGACCAGCTGGTGCGCGGTGCGGGCGGCGTTGTCCGCGTGACCGGCGTCCTCCAGCAGGACCGCGAATTCATCGCCGCCCATGCGCGCCACGGTATTTTCCTCGCGCACGCTGGCCCGCAGCCGCGCCGCCACGGCCTTCAGCAACCGGTCGCCTACGTCGTGGCCAAGGCTGTTGTTGATGGAGTTGAAATTATCGATATTCAGAAGCAGGATCGCCGTGCGTTTTTCCTGGCGCCGGGCGTGGTCGAGCGCATGACCGAGGCGGTCGTGCAAAAGGTTGCGGTTGGGCAAACCGGTCAAGGCATCGTAATAGGCGAGGTAATCCAGGCGCTCCTGATCCTTCATGCGCTCGGTGATGTCCTTGCCCGTCGAGACGAAATGCGTGATCCGGCCGTTGCCATCGCGTAGCGGCGTGATGGTCTTCTCCTCGTGGTAAAGCGCGCCGTCCTTCCTGCGATTGACAAAGATGGCCCGGAACACCTCGCCGCGCAGAATGGTGCTCCACAGCGCATCGTAAAATGCGCGGTCATGCCGGCCGGATTTGACGAGGGCCGGGGTCTTGCCCAGGGCTTCTTCCTGGGAGAACCCCGTTGTGTTCTCGAACGCCGGGTTGACGTATTCGATCACGCCCTTCGTGTCGGTGATCACCACGGAGTCGGCCGTCTGCTCGATGGCGCTCGAAAGTTTGAGCAGGGACGTCTCCGCCTCCTTGTGCTTGGTGATATCGCGCGCTACCCCGATGACCATCTGGCCGGCCTCCAGGCCGACCTTGTTCAGACTGAACTCCACCCACCGGGGCAATCCCCGCGGCGGTTCCAGGCGGCACTCGAAGCGGTTCGTCGCTGCTTCATGGAGGGTCTTCGTGAAATGGGACAGAAACCGCCCCGCGTCGGCGGAATCCTTGAAAAACCGGGTGATGGAGACGCGCTGGTTGTGCTGGGTAAGGGCCGACTCGGGCTCCCCGACCCAGCGCTCCATGACCCGATTGCAAAACAGGAACTTCAGCTCGTCGCAGAGCACAAAGATCGCGTCGTCGGCGCTGTCGACGTAGGCACGCAGAAGATCGAGATAGAAGCGATCGGATGTGGAAGTGGGCATAAGCGGCGCTGCGGTGCGTTCTCTCATCAGCCGGCATGGCGCGCCACCTTGCGACGCACGTGTTCGCGTAGACGCATGATAGTACCGGCGATATCCTGCAACGGCAAGACTTCGGCTTTCCGTATAGGCGATAAACCGGGCTTTTGTCTCCGCGATCAAGAGCCAATACGAGAAGTCCGTCGACCGCGAATCAGCCTACGATATCCTCAAGGCGCGTACCGCCCAGGCAGCACCGACAGCCGCGCCTCAGAACGAATCGAGCGCGGGCGGACTGTTCGGGGGCTTGCTCGGCGGCGTCACCGGTCCACGTGGTGGCCACCGTGAAGGCGCCGCCGAGGCCATGGTCAAAAGTGCGGCCCGCTCCATCGGCAGCACCATCGGCCGGCAGCTGATTCGCGGCGTGCTGGGTTCCCTGCTCGGCGGCCGGCGTTAATTAGCCCTATTTCCGTTATCGAATCATCCACCTTTCTGAGCACCTCCCTCTGTCACTTTTGCTGACCGATTCACCCCACGCCGTCTACCCAGAACCCCAAAAAATGGCCAATTGAGGCCAGAATCTGGGTATTTTCCATTTTTTTCCGCGCCATCCTGGGTGGCACGGCCTATGCATTAAACTTACTGTGAATCGATAAATTACGCGATTTTCTCATTCCAAAGGACATGATTGTCGCAAGCATCAAACAGAAACGATGCAGAATCTGCTTACATTGACCATCATCGTCGAACCCGACCGGCAGCGTTTCGCGCGTTTTGCGATGGACGCCGTCGAAGCGCTCGGCGGTAATATTTTTTCCGCCGCCAGCCGGATCGAGGGACTGCTGCGCCGCCTGCGCGAGGATTGCGCCAAGGCGCACCAGCCCGTGGAAGTCAGCGTCGTGCTGCACGATCTGCATCTGTGTCTTACCTGGGGCGAGCTGCGCGAACCGCTGGCGACACTGGCGCAACCGCCGGCAGCCGAGAAAGTCGCGGCGCTCGCCAAAATGCTCAAGAACGCCAGCGAATCCGCGGACAGCACGCTGCTCAAGCGCCGTAACGAGCAGATTATTTCCGATCTCGAAGAAGCCAGGAAACGCGCCCGCGTGGAGATGGAAGAGCTTGAGACACTGCTGGAGATGAAAAAGAACGAACTGAACAAATCCATTCTCGCCGCACAGACGGACAGCCTCACCGGCCTGTACAACCGTGGCGGATACGACACCCGCCTGCGCGAGGCCTTCCTGCGCTGCAAGCACCAGGGCGAACCGCTTTGTCTCATGCTGCTGGACCTCGATAACTTCAAAACAATCAACGACACGCACGGACACCAGTACGGCGACGAGTATCTCAAGCGCACGGCGAACGCCATGCGCACCTGTGTGCGCGAACACGTGGACCACGCCTGCCGCATGGGCGGCGATGAATTCGCCATTGTTCTCTACTCGGATATGTCGGTCGCCAAGCGCGTCGCCTACAAGATTCTGGGCATGATGGATAACTCCGTAAGCATCGGCATTGCACAGATGCAGGAGGGCGAAGACATCGAAAGCCTCGTCGGACGCGCGGATGCCGTCTTGTACAAGGCCAAGCATCAAGGACGCGGCCGATTTGTCGCTGACGAGGCAAATAATGAAGTCGCCAGCAAGGCGGGTTAAATAGAAGAGTTTCAAGGGGAGTGAATGAAATTGCTGATCGAACAAGGGGCGAAGGGAGACAGCGGCGTGGTCCTGCTGCGCTCGAAATTGCGGGCGGTTTCGCGCCGCATGGGTTTCAGCGACCTGAAGCGCGAACAAATGGAGCTGGTGTGCAACGAAATGGTGACGAACCAGAATAAATTCGCCGCGGGCAACGGGCTGGTGCAGATATGGGAGGTCGATGATCTCGCGCCGGCGCTCGATCTGTTTGCATTCGATTACGGCAAGGGCATTCCGAACGTCAAGGCCGCCATGGAGGACGGTTACACGACGGCCGGCACCATGGGCAAAGGCCTGGGCGCCATACAGCGACTGTCCTCGGAAAGCGAAATCTACAGCATGCCGGCCGAGCAGGCCAAGGACACGCCTTGGCATGGCACGGCCGTGTGGTCGCGCTTTGTTAGTGGCGAAAAGAACCCGCCGCATGTTCACGACCTGGGCGTCTACACCCGGGCCTACCAAGACAGCGCTTTCAACGGCGACCGAATTCAAGTCCGCGCGGGAACCGGCAAAACCCGCTGGCTGCACATGGACGGACTCGGACACGGGCGCGAAGCCGCCGAGGTGGTGAACGGCATCGGCGATTTTCTCGACGAGGAAACCCCGGTGGACGGACTGGTGGAGCGCTTAAGCACGCGCCTGCAAGGCACGCGCGGCGCCGTCGCCATGATCTGCGAGGTCGATCGCGCCTTGCACACCATGACCGTCTGCGGCGTCGGCGACATGGTCGCGCATCTGATATCCTGTGGCGAAAAGCGCGCCATTTCCTTTTCTCCCGGCGTGCTGGGCCATGCCCATCGCACGCCGGAAATATTCAGTTATCCCTTTCCCGACCAGGCCCTGCTGATCACCGCTTCCGACGGCCTGCGGCGAAGCATGACCCTGCGTACCTTTCCCAATCTGTGGCGTCTGCATCCGCAGATCATCTCGCTGGTACTGGGGCAGGTGATGGGCCGGCATAACGATGACCGGTCTGTATTTTCAATCCGAGTAAACCCAAGTATGAGGAAATAGTCATGGCCAAGGAAACACCTAGCGAAAAAACCACCAATCAGATCCTGATTGAACAGCTCATGCAAAATGTGGGCAAGATCTCCGCCATCATCGAGAAGGAAGGGCAGAGCATCTTCGGTCACAAGAACCTGCTCTCGAACAACGAGATCAACGACTACAGCCTCGAATTTCTCGAGCTGCTGACGATGCTGCTACACGCCGGCGACACGCTCGACCGGCGCGGGGCGGAATACAAGGCCCTGCGGCAGTTCTTCGCCAACTTCTCGCAACAGATCCAGGTGCGCGGCGGCGACATGGACGAATTCGTCCGCTACGTCCACTTTCTGCAGCGGGTGTTCCTGGAAAATCTCGAGGCCGACAAGAGCATCAGCTTCGAGAAAACGCGCGAGATCCTGCTGCTGCTCGGCGTGATCTTCAACGACATTATCCTCGACGTCTTTCATATCTACCTGGAAGGCAAGGAAAAAACCATCGCGGCGCAGCAGGAAGAATTGCGCCAGACCTCCACGCCGATCACCGAGATCTGGGACGGCGTGCTGACACTCCCCATCATCGGCTCGCTCGACTCCTCGCGCACCATGATCGTAATGGAAAAACTTCTGCAGCGTATCGAATCGGACCGCGCGCAAGTGGTGGTCATTGACGTCACCGGCGTGATGGCGATCGACTCCCAGGTTTCGCATCACTTGATCCAGATGATTCGCGCCACCGGCCTCATGGGTGCCACCGCCATTTTGACCGGCATCCGGCCGGAGATCGCGCGCGCCCTGACCAGCCTGAACATCGACTTGAGCGCCGTGACCACGCGTTCCAAGCTGTCCGAAGGCCTGAAAGAGGCGTTTCGTCAGCTTAAGATTGAGGTGTCACGCTCTAGCAAGTAAGCTCTCCATGAGCTTCGTGAACCAACCCAGTCACAGAATAAACGCAGGAGCAGGAACTCATGGCTGAGGGCGTCCATCTCACTCCCATCGGTGACGGTAACGTGCTGTTGGAACCCGGCGAGGGCCTGGACCCCGGCGATCCGGCGTCGCTGGTGGCGCCTATTCTCGAATTTCTCCAGCATCACGCGGCGCGCCGTCTGGTCTATGACCTGAAGAACGTGCGCCTGATCGACGAGGTCTACTACTCCTGGCTCACGAAACTCAACGCCACCTGCCGCATCGCCAACGTCGAGATGGTCACGGTGAACATGCAGCCGGCCGCGGCCTATGCGCTGTCACTCACACTCAAAGGACCCGCCCCGTTCACCTGCGCGCTCGATATTCACAGCCTGAGCTGAAATACTCGTTCGCGTTTTACTAGAACCTATCTCAAAATATATGTAGGGTGGGCACCGCCCACCGTCGGACAGCCAGCGAAGCCGTGTTGGTGGGCGATGCCCACCCTACGATATGCCAGAGCATTTTTTAAGATGGGTTCTAAATCCACTTCTTGCGGCGGAAGAATAGCAACAGTCCTCCGGCCACCCCCAGCATCAGCACCAGCACCAGCGGATAGCCCCACGGCCAATCCAGCTCCGGCATATGGCGGAAATTCATCCCGTAAAGACTCGCAATAAATGACAGCGGCATGAAAATCGTGGCGATGATCGTCAGCACCTTCATGATTTCGTTCATGCGGTTGCTCAAGCTCATCAAGTAGATATCCATTAAACCCGCGACCATGTCGCGAAAGGTTTCAATGGTATCGATCACGTGCACCGTGTGGTCGTACACGTCCCGCAAATATACGAGGGTGTCCCCCTTGATGAGGCTGGACCGGCCCCGCTCCAGCCCGCTCAGCACTTCGCGCAGCGGCCACACCGATTTTCGCAACAGCACCATTTCGCTCCGCAGGTGATGCAGGCTCTGTTGCATCCGGGGTGTGGGCGACGCCAACAATTCGCTCTGGAGCTGTTCCATTCTTTCGCCGAACTGTTCCAGCAGGGAAAAATAATTGTCCACTACTGCGTCCAGCAGGCTGTAGGCGAGATAGTCCGCGCCTTGCTCGCGGATTCGGGCGCGGCCGGCGCGGATTCGCTCGCGCACCGAATCGAAAACCGTGGGCTCGGCCTCCTCGAAGGACAGCACGAAATCCCGGCCGAAGACAATGCTCACCTGCTCCGCCGCGATATCGCGGCTGGACGAACCGTCGTGCAGCATCTTGAGCACGATGTATATATAGTCGCCGTAATCCTCGAACTTCGGACGCTGGTCGGTGTTGGAGATGTCCTCGAGCACCAGCGGGTGCAGCCCGAAGTTCCGGCCGAGCCGATCGAGCAATCCCACGTCGTGCACCCCCGTGACATGCACCCAGGTCACGCCCGTGGCCGACCGCAGCACGGCGCCGTCCTCGATATCCTCAAGCTCCTTTTCCGCCACTTGTGAGGCATCGTAATGCAGCAACCGGATGTGGGTCCGCTCGCTCTTCTTCTCGCCGATGTGCACGGCAGTGCCGGGCGGCAGACCGGTCTTGCGTGAACGTTTTTGCACCAGTCGGGACATAAATACACCTGGTTATTTCATGACTTGAGAAGCATGGGTTTCTAACCCGGTTCAATTGCCTATATTATCCCTACTCGGCGTCCCAAGCCCACCAGCTAACAAGGGAATTGTTATGGATATGTTTCGCATCGCGCACATCAGCGCCCCGGATTGGCAACAGGCGGCCAGCAGTTGCCTCGCCCAGCTCGGGAATATTCCGGCGGAAGCCAACCTGGGTTTCCTCTATGTCACCGATCATCTGGCCGGACAGCTGCCGCAAATCCTCGGCTACTTCAAGGAACAGACCGATATAGTGCATTGGGTGGGAAGCGTGGGCGTGGCGGTGTGCGCCACCGCGCAAGAGTATAACGACCGGCCCGCGATCAGCGTCATGATCGCGGATTTTCCGGCCAACTCATTCCGGGTGTTTCCCGCGATTAAATCCGATATCGTGGAATTCGCCGACTCCCGAACCTGGTGCGAACAGGCCGACGCCCATTTCGCTATCGTGCATGGCGACCCGCGCAACCCCAAAACACCTATCTTCATCGCCGAACTCGCCGAAGCCATCCACGACGGTTTCCTGGTGGGCGGCCTGACTTCCTCGCGCGGCCCGCATTTCCAGATTGCCGGCGGGCTGACCGAAGGCGGAGTTTCCGGCGTGTTGTTCTCGGCCCAGGTGCCGGTCGCCACGGCGCATACACAGGGCTGCACCCCGCTCGGCCAACAACACGAAATCACCGAGTGCCAGGACAACATCGCCATCCGCATCGACGATCGTCCGGCGCTCGATGTGTTCAACGAGGACGTGGGCGAGATTCTCGCGCGTGACCCGGCGCGCGCCGCGGGTTATATCTTTGCCGGGTTTCCCATCAAGGGCTCGGACACCGGGGATTACATCGTGCGTAATCTGGTGGGAGTCGATCCGGAGCGAAAGTTGCTCGCCGTCGGCGATTACCTGAATGCCGGCGACACCATCGTATTCTGCCGACGCGACACCCAGACCGCCTTCGAGGACTTGTTGCGCATGCTGCGCGATATCAAAAACCGTCTGGGGCGGCCGCCCAAGGGCGGGGTGTACTATTCCTGCCTCGGTCGTGGCGCGCACATGTTCGGCGAAAACTCCGAGGAATTGAAAACCATCCGCCAGGAGCTGGGCGATATTCCGCTCGTGGGTTTTTTCGCCAACGGCGAAATATCGAACAATCGGTTATACGGCTTCACCGGGGTATTGACGCTATTCTCATGAGCTAAGTCCACCGCTTCCGCGAGGAGTTCAATACGGAGCGACCGCTTGCTACCGGCCGAGCTGGCGCGCCCAGCGCCCCGACAGTTCGTGATAGTCGACCGATCCTTCGCGCATTTCCTTTCGTGACAGCGGCTTGGTGACGATCTGGGTCGTTCGGCTCGGCGCCCGCCGGGCGCCGAGCGGCAGCCCCGGCAGGAGCTTGTCGTCGAACTTCGGAACAGTGCGTGGCGCCGCCTCGGTCAGGAACGCGTCGAACGAGTGCGACGCGCTGACCCGGTCGCTCAGGAACGGCTTTTCGTTACCGAGGAAGCGGGCGAGTACCGTCTTCAGGATCGAACAATGGTCGAGCGTAAGGCTTGGCCCCTTGCCGCGCACCGTCCAGGGCGAAACGACAAAGGTCGGCACGCGCACGCCATAGGGAATCTGGAGCAGAGACGGCGCAGGTGGCGGCGACGGATCGGGCGTCGCGACCAGTACGTCTCCCCGCACCGCCGCCCCGCCGCCAGCGTGAGCCGCAATCGGCCGTGCCGGTGACAGGCCGCCGCCCACAGGCGCCCTCGGGCCGAGCCCGCCCACCACCGGACCGCCGCCGCCATGGGGATCGAGTACCGGGCCGCCCGGCACATTATAGACATCGGCTGTGGGCGGGACGACATGGTCGTAAAGCCCGCCATGTTCGTCATAGGTGATAATCAGCAGCGTCTTTTCCCACAGCGCCGGGTTGGACCGCAGCGTGTTGTACACATCCTTGAGGAAGATCTGCCCGCGATGCATGTCGGCGTCGGGATGGTCGTCATTCTGCGGGTGGTGATGCATCGCCGGTTCGATCGCGGTGAAGGCGGGAAGGCCCCGGCCTCCCGGTGCCACATCCGCCTTGAGCTGAGCAATTGGCGCAATGTTGATATTGTCGGTCGCGTAGCGCGCGAACATCCGCAGCATCGTCACCGACGGGTGGGACTCATAGACCCGGAAGCTCAGCCCCTTGCGCGCCAGAAAGTCATAGATGGTCGGCACGCGCGACAACAGAAAATTGTCGCTGTTGTTGTTGTCGAGGATCGGGAAGCCGTAGCGATCGTGCTGCAGGTCGCCGGTCAGCGAGTACATGCGGTTCGGCAATGTCGGCCCGGGATGCGAGCAATAATAGCGGTCGCAATAGGCATAATGCTTGGCGAGATAGTCGAAGAAGGGCAGGTCCTCCTGGTCGTAAAAGCCGAGGACGTCGTCGGGCACGACGCCCTGGGGGTCGGTCTTCAACCTCGGCTTGAAATTATCGACGAACCCTTTGGGGCTGTTGATCTGCCTGTCGCCAGGACCGGCGGCACGGACGCTGAGCTGCTCTGCCACGTCGTGCACCTCATGGCCGACGCCCTTGGGCAGGCGCGTCATCTTTTTGACAGCGTTCTTGGCAAAGCCAGCCTCGCGCAGACCCCTGACGTCGAACGGGCCTTTGGGGGCTTGCTCGATCGCCTCGATCATCTCCGCGGTCAGGCCGTCGGCGCCGTCGCTGAACGGGGCCTGCGCACGATAGCCCAGCACATGGTCATAGGACCGGTTCTCCATCATCACCGCGACGATATGATCGATCTTGCTGGTGAGGTTGTCGGCGCGCCACGTATCGCCGAGCAGGCGCGGCATGAAGGTGACCGCGTTCGGCGTGAGTTGGGTGAAGCTCCGCCCGATCGCGCCCTGATAGCCGGGCGTTGGTTTGGGCTCGGGCTCGACCGGCGCGATATGGTCGAAGACGATGTCCTCGCCTTGAAAGCGGAACGACTTGTAAGAAAGATGCGCGCCGAAAATCGTCATCAGGATGCGGGGTGCAATCGTCGGGTCGGAAAACAGGTCCTGCGCGCCCTCCACGATGGCTTCGTTGATCTCATGTTCGATATATTCCGCGACACTCATGCCCCCTATCAGCCCCGCTAAGCCGAGGGTCGCGAGCAGGGCCGCCTTGACCGCCGTGCTGATGTCGATGTCGAACGGGGAGTCTGGCACGCCCGACACGATCTGGGGCGTGCCGTCGGGGCCAAGCTTGATCCCAACTTCCATGTCGAACTTGCCGCCACGCACCCTGGCCGTGGCGAGCGTCGCGCCGGCGAACTTGACCTTCACCGCACCCGATACCGCCACCCTCAGCCTGACCGTCGGGACCGACGCGCCCAACCTGACCCCCGGGCCGATGACGACGTCGATCGTGCCGACCTTCAGCGTCTTGACCTCGAGCTTGAGGCCGGCCTTCAGGCTCTCCGACTTGCGCGCCAGCGTGTAGAGCGTGTTCGCCTGGATGTTCCTGGGGTCGGCGTCGCCGTCCTGCTCGACGCCCTCCAGCACGCCGTCGAGCAGACCGTGCATGCCGATCGTCTCGGCACTGACGACATCGGTGATTCTCAGCCGCCCGAGCGCGTCGTCGCCCTTGTTTTCGCCGAATATCTCGATGAACCGCCCGCGCGGCCCGAGCAACGCGTCGATCCGCGACCTGAGCGTCGCGATCGAGATTCGTCCCGATCCGATCACGGTCGCGGAGACGCGCGGGGAGCCGACGATGACGCCGCCCTGGGGCGACACCTCGAGCGTCCACTTGCGCACCTTGCCGGCGGCATCGCGGGACTTGTTCAGCGTCGGCAGGCCGACGGCGAAGGTCAGTTTCCGGCGCGACGTTCGCGCGACCGCCACGCCGTCGGGGTCGATCAACCGCATCGAGCCCCGCCATGGCGCGCCAATCAGGAGCTTCGAGATTTCAGCGACGAACGTGCCCACCCGGAACAGATCGAACGGGAAGGACAGCCGCGTCGGTATGATCGGTACATTGTTGACCAGCGGCGGCGCGCTTTCGGACGCGATCGTCTCGGTGACGCCCAAGCCGACGATGCCCTTGGCATTGACGATGCTTGAATCCTCATCGACGAAGATAGGCTGGCTCTCGCCCGTCAGGCTGTAGGACCAGGGTCCCGACGGGCTGCCGCGCTGGTCGCGAAACTTCCTCAGGTCGGCCAACGTGATTTTGGCCGCGGTGAACTCGCGTCCGTCGGGCGTGAAGATGCGCAGCGTGAGCGGAATGATCTTGTTGACCGTCTGGAACCCGCCATGGAGCGGCGCCGAGCCGGGACGCGGCGGCTCTCCGTCGATGGACTCGGGACCGACGGGATCGACGCGCACCCTGTGCGTGAAGGTCGCCAACGCGCGCCGGTTCAGCCGTCCGGGAAAGAGCACCGGGAATTTTCCCTGCTCATTGACCTTGAAGAATGCCTCCTCGCCCGACGTGCGGCGCGACGGCGTAAAGCGCTCGAACACGAAAGTGTGACGAAGTTCGAATGACATGGGTTAGCTCCGGCTGCTTTGGATCATGGTCCGTTTGTTTCCAAGACGACCGACCTCTGGGCATCGTTCAAGTGCCTGGCGAGGCTGTAGAAAAAGTATCGACACATACTGCCGCAGCGGAAAAAAAACCGCAACGGAAGTATCAGCCGCCGACGGGCAACGGCATGCCCGCGTAACGCTCGAGTAGAAAACCGACCGCGTATCCCAAACCGGCGGCGATCAAAGCAATCGCGAGGAACTCGAGCCCCGAGCGCCCCAGGGATTGGCCGGCGAGCTTGCCCTTGAACATGCCCACGCCGAAGAGCGCGGCACCGGTAAACAACACCGCCACCACCAGCGCCCACTGCAAGGGCATGAAGGCAAACGGTGCCAGCGGCAGCACGCCCCCGAGGATGAAAGACAGCGCCATCACCAGCGCCCCCTTAACGGGATTGTTGACATCCGCGCTGCCGAGTCCCAGAACCTTTTCCTGGAAGGTGGCCACGAACACGGACTTCTGTTCGTGCATCAGCTTGACGATGCGGTAACAGGATTCGCGGCTCAGGCCTTCACGGTGCAGCGCCTCCAGCAGACCTTCCTGCGCCAGATGCGGTTCGTGCTCGACAAATTTGGCTTCCTTCTCGAGCTCGTGATCGAAAATTTCCTTCTCGGCCTTGGACGACAGATAAGCACCGGCGGACATCGAAAACGCCCCGGAACAAACCGCGGCGGTGCCGGCCATGATAATCACAAACCGGCTCGAGCCCGCCGCCTGCATGCCGGCCAGCAACCCCACGGTGCTGATCAGTCCGTCCTGGATGCCGAAGATAAACTCGCGTATCCGCCCGCGCGATTCGATTTTTTTGCGCTTCTCCTCAACCGGGTGCGCCATGATCAATACTTGTGCTCGGCACCGCCGGTGGGTTCACCGGGCTTCCAGTCGGCCGGGCACAACTTGCCCGTGCCCAGCGCCCGCAGCACGCGCAACGACTCCTCGACGCTGCGCCCGACGTTCATGTTGCTGGCGGCGCTGTACTGGATGATCCCCTCGGGATCGATGACATAGGTCGCGCGGATCGCGACGCCTTCCTGGGGATGCAAAACTTGATAGGCACGGCTCACGTTCTTGTCGGTGTCGCTCAGCAGCGGATAGGCAATGCCACCCAGTTCCTCGGCCCAGGAGCGGTGGCTTTCGACGGGGTCAACACTGACGCCATAAATCATCGCCCGTTCCTTGCTAAAGTCACCGGCCAGTTTGCTGAAGCCCGTGACCTCGGTGGGACAGACGAAGGTGAAATCCGCCGGATAGAAAAACAGCACCAGCCACTGCCCGCGGGCGTCGCGCAGGGAATAGTTCTTGGTCTTGCCCTGATGCACTCCGGGCAAGCTGAAATCAGGCGCAGGATCGGCGATGGTCAGCATGATGGCGTCATGGTAGAAAATCCAGCCCGAAGGCACAAGGACAAAAAAGATTCGCCAGCCGGCAGGAGAAACTGGGGGAATATTTGAAAGGTAAGAAGTAATTCTATCGAGCCAATTTTGACGGTACTGTGAGCAGCCGAGTTACCGCGAGCGAAGCGAGCGGGAACTCGGCCCGTCTCGAACCGGTTATTAGCCCTTTATGCAGCCAACTCCAGCAGCGTTGCAGGATGTTTTCCTGCGATTCTCAAGAGAGACTTGGCCGCGCCCGATGGCTGCCGGCGCCCTAGTTCCCAATCTTGAAGGGTGCGAACCGAAACGCCCAGCAACTTAGCAAACTCTGTTTGCGACAGACCTGTTTTCGTCCGCACCTCAACTACCCAAGTAACAGTGACTTTCAGGACTCGGCCCTTTTTCCGCGCCTTCATTTCTCTCACAGAGCGCAACAACTCAGCGCCAATATCTCGCTTGGCATCCCGCATC
>JAUSDQ010000265.1 GCA_030650525.1 Sulfuricaulis sp. | reverse complement strand
ACCGTGACGCTCGCGCTGGCCATGGGCGGCCAGCGCATGGCGCGGCGCAACGTGCTGATCCGCCATCTGCCTTCGGTGGAAACGCTGGGATGCACCACGGTCATCTGTACCGACAAGACCGGCACGCTCACCCAGAACCGGATGGAGGTGAAGCGTATTTTCCTGGGGAACGAATTCCACGATCCGGGCGATTCGACATCGCTGGCGACAACTTATTCGCGCTTCTTCGAGGCGGCGCTCCATTGCCACAATCTGAACACCGGACCCGGCGGCACGCAGGCGCTTCTCGGCGATCCGATGGAAGTGGCGCTGGTGCGCCTGGCACGCGGCGCGCTGTCCGGTGCCGCCGTGTTTCCGCGCACGGATGAAATCCCTTTCGATTCGGAACGCAGGCGCCTGTCCACGCGCCACCGTTCGCCCGCGGGCGATGTGCTCTATACCAAGGGCGCGCTCGAATCCGTGTTGCCGTTGTGCGACCGCGCGCAACTCGGTGCCGAGGTCGAGACGCTTCAAGCCGAAACCGCGCGAATATTTCAGCGCGCCCAGGAAACCATGGCGGAACAGGGTCTGCGGGTACTGGCGCTGGCTTATCGGGCTCTGCCGCCGGGTGCGTCGCCGGGGCGCCTTGAAGAGCAACTGATTCTGGTCGGGCTGGTGGGCTTCCGCGACCCGCCGCGCCCCGAAGTGCCGGCCGCCATCCGCCAATGCCGCGAGGCCGGCATCAAGGTCATCATGGTCACCGGCGATCATCCACAGACGGCGGTGGCCATCGCGCGCGAGATCGGACTCGTGCTTGCCTCCAACGCCGCGGTAATCACTGGCGAACAACTGCGGCGGCTGTCGGAGGCCGAATTGCAGCTGGCGCTGGATGCGCCGGAGATTATCTTCGCGCGCGTGGGCGCCGATCAGAAGCTGCGCATTGTGCGGGCGCTGAAGCAGAAAGGCGAAATCGTGGCCGCCACCGGCGATGGCGTCAACGACGCGCCGGCCCTCAAGCACGCGGATATCGGCATTGCCATGGGCATGACCGGCACGGATGTCGCGCGCGAATCTGCGCACATGATCCTGCTGGACGATAACTTCGCGAGCATCGTGGCCGCCGTGGAGGAAGGCCGCGCGGTATACGACAACATCCGCAAGTTTCTGACCTACATTCTTACGTCCAACGTCCCCGAGATCGTGCCCTATCTCGCGTTCGTGCTGTTCAAGATTCCACTGCCGCTCACGATCATCCAGATTCTCGTGGTGGATCTCGGCACCGACATGTTGCCGGCGCTCGCGCTCGGGACGGAACGACCCGAGGCGCAGGTCATGCGGCGCCCGCCGCGTTCTTCCAAGGAACGTCTCCTGAGCTGGCCCTTGCTCGCGCGTGCCTACCTGTGGCTTGGCCTCATGGAAGCGGCTGCGGCGATGGCGGCGTTTTTCTTCGTGCTGCGTGCCGCCGGCTGGAGTTACGGCGAGACGCTCCCGGCCAACGATCCGATTTATCTCCAGGCGACCACCGCCTGCCTCTCCGCCATCATTGCGATGCAAGTGGTGAACGTGTTTCTCTGCCGCAGCGAGCGCGGTTCGGCATTTACCCGGGGCGTCTTTCTCAATCGAATGATCCTGCTGGCCATCGCGGTCGAGATCGCGCTTATTCTTCTCATCGACTACACGCCTTGGGGAAACAGGCTGTTCGGCACCGCGCCCATCGCGCTGGACGTTTGGCTCTACGTCGTGCCGTTCGCGTTTGCCATGCTGCTGTTCGAAGAATTACGCAAGGCGCTGGTGCGACGCTTATAAGGACATGTAGGGCGCAATAGCGCAGCGTATTGCGCCGCATGTCAGTCCGGGTAGCCCAGTGCATCCACCCCGTCGCTCCCGGCCCATTCCAGCGCATGCGGCGCAATACGCTGCGCTATTGCGCCCTACGCGGGCTGGCCATCATCGGGACGGCATACCGCAAGAATCGGGTTGTCATCGCCGGCCAGCACGACTTATCCTGCGCCCATGAACAAGGTTAACGGTCATTCGCAGCGCGCCACGGATTACACGCGGATCGAGCGCGCGATCCGCTACCTGGAAGAGAACTATCGGCAGCAACCGGACCTGAAGGCGCTGGCGCGCGGCGCGGGTCTGAGCGAATTTCATTTCCAGCGGCTGTTCCGGCGCTGGGCCGGCATCAGTCCCAAGCGCTTTGTGCAATATCTCACCGCCGGGCATGCGGTCCGAGTGCTGCGCGCGTCACGCTCAAACCTCGAAGCGGCCTACGACTCAGGACTTTCCGGCGGCGGGCGCCTGCACGACCTGTTCATCAACCTGCATGCCGTAACGCCCGGCGAACTCAAACGCGCCGGGGCGGGACTGACGATTCATTATGGTTTTCACCCGAGCCCATTCGGGGAGTGCCTGATCGGCATGACCGCGCGCGGCGTCTGCCATCTCGGATTCTTGCCGCCGGCGGATCGTCGCGCTGCGTTCGCGGAGCTGGCGGCCGAATGGCCGCACGCGCGTATCGAGGAAGCGCCACGCGTGACCGCCCCGCTCGCGCACCGACTGTTCACGCGTGTCAACGGCCATGCGCCCGGCATCGATCTGCATGTGCGTGGGACGAATTTCCAGATCAAGGTGTGGGAAGCGTTGTTGCGTATTCCGCCGGGAGGCGTGGTGTCTTATGAAGATCTGGCGCGGCATATCCAAGCGCCGCGCGCGGTGCGGGCCGTGGCCAACGCCGTGGCGCACAACCAGGTCGCGTGGCTGATTCCCTGTCACCGCGTGATCCGCAAAAGCGGGGCGTTGGGTGGCTACCGTTGGGGAGCGACTCGAAAGAAGGTCCTGCTCGCGTGGGAAGCGGCGCGGGCCGGGGATCTCATATCTTCGGAAACGTCACACCCTGCTGGCTCCGATACTTCCCGCCACAATCCTTGTAAGAAGTCGCGTCGATCTCGTCGCCCTCGATGAAGATCTCTAGCGCCGCACCTTCGTTGGCGTAGATTGCATTTACGGCCTCCGATAGTCATGCGCGGTTATGGGCGCGATTTGGAAAAGCAGCTTCTCGGCAAGAACGCGATAGATGACATACCGCCGACGCCCGAGTCGGGAAGACCGGTAACCCCGCCACTCTCCTGAAAGGGCTTCGTCACGAAATCCCCTGATCGGATGGTACGTCAACCAAGCTAATCGTTGCGGCATAACGAAGCTGTAGAAAAAGTATCCCCCATGTTGCCGCAGCGGAACAAAAACCGCAATGGTGAGTCGAAGCGTTACTCCATCCTCACAGAAAAATATACTCCCATGGCCCGCTACAAACACATTGATACTAATCCCCGGTTCTTGCCCGTTGACCTCGCACGGCAGTTGTTGCCCGGGACGTTCGAGCATGCACTGAATCACCTGCTCGATCACGAGATCGATCTCTCGGACTTCGATAAACGCTTCGTGAACGATCTGACGGGAGCGTTGGCGTATCCACCGGCGATGCTCTTAAAGGTGGTGCTCTTCGCCTACGCGCAAGGCATCGTCAGCAGCCGCGGTATCGAACGGGCCTGCCGCGAACACGTGACCTTCATTGCCTTGTGCGGCGATAGCGGCCCGCACTTCACCACGATCGCGAACTTCGTCAGCACCGGGGGAGATGACATCGCTCGCCTCTTCGCGCAGATACTCTTTATCTGTGACCGTCAGGGATTGATTGGCCGGGAGATGTTTGCCATTGATGGCGTAAAGCTACCGAGCAATGCGGCGAAGAGCCGGAGCGGTACACGCGCAGACTTCGAGCGCCAGGCCACGAAGCTCGAAGCGGCGGCGAAGACGATGCTCGCGCGACACCGTGAGGAAGACGCAACGTCCGTCGAGCCTAATCTACGGGCCAAGGAAACGAAGCGCATTAAACGGATCGAACACGATGCCGCGCAACTGCGCGGCTGGCTGACCGAACATCCCGAGGACCGTCGTGGCGCCAAGGGCGCGATCCGCAAGAGCAATCGCACCGACAACGAATCCGCCAAGATGGCCACCGGCAAGGGCGTGATGCAAGGTTACACCGGTGTCGCCGCGGTGGACGGGAAGCATCAGATCATCGTCGAGGCTCAAGCGCATGGCACCGGTAGCGAACAGGAATTACTGATCCCGGTGGTCAAAGCCCTGCAAGGCATGTTGACAGAGGATACCCTGATCACGGCCGATGCGGGATATCACAGTGAGGCCAATCTCAAGACATTGGACCAAATGGAGGTGGACGCCTTGATCGCCGACAATCAGATGCGCCGTCGCGATGAACGCTTTGCCGATCAAGGCAAATACAAAGCGCTGCCTGACCCGCTGCATGACAAGTCTGGAAAGAAGAAGCAACTCTCGGTCTACCGTCCCGAAGACTTCTACCACCATCCTGAAACCCAAACTTGCACCTGTCCCGCCGGCAAAAAACTTTACGGCAACGGCAGCGACTGCACCATCAACGGTCATGCGGCGATAAGGTACCGCGGCGCTAAGCGTGATTGTGTGCCGTGCGATCAGCGCGACCGCTGTTTACGCACCCCGGATAAGACGGAGACCCGACAAGTCGCGTTCTTCCCGCGCCAGCCGGATAAACCGGAAACCCACACCGTTAAAATGAAAGCTCGCATTGATAGCCCCGAAGGCCGAAGTCAGTACGGACAACGCTTTGCCACGGTGGAACCGGTGTTCGGCAACCTACGACACAACAAACGCCTCAACCGCTTCACCCTGCGAGGCCGGAAGAAGGTAGAGGGACAGTGGAAGCTCTACTGCTTGGTACATAACATCGAGAAGCTGGCGCATCAAGGGTATGCGCAGTAACGAAATGAAATAGAAATCGCATCGAAAAAATAAAAAACGCAAACGTTTGGGGGTAGGTTTGCCTTGGGGGTCTTTGGGAAAGGGGTTTTTCTACAGCCTCAACGCCCAGGTTAAGCCGCAGCCTTGCCGGAGCGCAGCGGAGGCAAGGACGTCGGCTTGAACCGTTTGTTGGGCCTGCCGCCTGCCACGAACCTGACCTGAAGCTCGCACCCGACCGCTTCTGCGTAGCGCTTTAGCGTATCTATGGACGGAGAATGCTTGCCGCTGCTCAAGGCCGACTCGAGCCGAGTAACAGCAGGCGCTTGAGTGCCCATGCGTTTTGCTACATCTGCTTGGCTCAGGCCCGCCTTGGTACGAGCGCGAAGCATCTGCCGAAGAAGCTCGAACTCCGGCTCCAGCGCTTCGTACTCAGCCTGAACTCCGACGCGGCGCAGTGCCACCTTTTTGAGATCACGGTGTTTCATGACTTCTTTACCTCCGCCAGAAGTGCTCTGGCTATCTTCAACTCTTTGGGTGGCGTCTTCTCGGATATTCTTGATGAATCCATGGAGCATGACAATTCGTTGCCCCACCTGAGTGCAGTAGAAGACCCGCGCGATACCTTCCTTACTTTTGACACGAAGCTCAAAGAGGCCGTCGCTCATGGCGCGCGCGTGGGGCATGCCGAGATTGGCCCCGAACTCCAGCATCATGTCAGTAAGACGCAGATAACGGGCAAGCAGGCCGTCGGGTAAGCCGAGCGCGAACGACTCAACTGCCTGCGTGTGGTATCTGATGCTCCATGTCATGCGTGGATACTAACATATTTGTTATGTGACGGCGAGACGCCTTTGAGGCCCAACGTAAAGTTAAGCGGTGGCGTGTTTTTACGGCGTCCCGCTTGAACGCAGGGTTAGACCTGGAGTTTATGCGCACTTGGCAGCACATACTCGTTTTAACTGCCTCTCGCGTTCAGCAACGGCGAACTGCTTGGCCTTGCGCTCGCCGTAGCGCAGAACTGAAAACTTACGCTTGCGACCAGCACCGTGTTCATCAACCCACGAAGCAAGCCAAAACACCACGCGGCGGCCAGTATTTGGGTTGTCAATTTTATCATAGCGCCCAACTCCGGGAATGCCGGAGGTGTTATTACGGCGCAAAATCGAGCGCCGCCGAATTTGATACTCGTAGAATGAAATTTCCGCCAGAAGCTTGGCGCGATAGCTGACTGCGGCTTGCAACGCCTTGCGCTTGCCGCCGTAAACAGAATCAGAGAACATCTTTATGGCGATGTGACTGTCGCGCTGCACCTGTACCAACCAAGCGTAGGTGCGGTTAATTTCATTATCAATGCGACGAATATTGCGGAGGTTCTTCATTGTCCCCTGGAGATAAGTTCTAACGTGCGCGGTCACCGACGCGCCGCTTTTTGGCGTCCGGTGCACCGCATGGTTAGGTGTGCGCCTACTTCCTCACGACTATGTCTGCCTTCGTTTTGCCGACCATATCGAACAACTCCTTCTGCTCGGCTGCCGGGACCTTGAATTTGTCCAGGGATTTCTGGAACTCTTTGGCCATCACGTCCCACTCTTTCTCGCTGATGTTTAAATGAGTATGTGATTCCTTCATGGCCTGCCCTGTGTATTTGCACGGCCCGCCAGATAACTCGCAGATCAATTGCGCTACCTGAAACTTAAGGTAAGGCGCCGGGGAACTCTTCCGGCCTGCGTTAATGGCGGAATTCTTATTTAGCGTCTTATTCGCCACGAGCCGGTTGATGAAGTCATCGACCACTACCGTGACACCCTTGAGGCCGCCGAGTCGCTCATAGAGGGGCTTCGTATCTGTTTGTTGCGCAGGTGCCATCGGGGCAATAGTTGTGGCTAACACGAACGCCATAGACGTAATCGCCATCTTCAGAATCTTCATATTTTCCTCCTACGTAAGTTTGGGACCTGCGATATTCTCAGTGCTGCCATGGGTCCCGTGCACGGCAGCCCAACTGGCGTCCGGTTAAGCAGCCGAGTTACCGCGAGCGAAGCGAGCGGGAACTCGGCCCGTCTCGAGCCGGTTGTTAGCCCTTTATGCAGCCAACTCCAGCAACGTTGCAGGATGTTTTCCTGCGATTCTCAAGAGAGACTTGGCCGCGCCCGATGGCTGCCGGCGCCCTTGTTCCCAATCTTGAAGGGTGCGAACCGAAACGCCCAGCAACTTAGCAAACTCGGTTTGCGACAGACCTGTTTTCGTCCGCACCTCAACTACCCAAGTAACAGTGACTTTCAGGACTCGGCCCTTTTTCCGCGCCTTCATTTCTCTCACAGAGCGCAACAACTCAGCGCCAATATCTCGCTTGGCATCCCGCATC
>JAUSDQ010000255.1 GCA_030650525.1 Sulfuricaulis sp. | reverse complement strand
GGCCGATCTCGCTGCGCCTATGGGCCGGCAATGCCATCACCGGAATCACGCCTACCCGCAGCAGCGCAAACAACGCGACCATCAGTTCCAGCCCGTTGCTGAACTGAAAGATCACCCGCTCCAGGGGCCGCAACCCCAGCGCGTGCAACCCGGCAGCGAGATCTTCAGACTCGCTGACCAGTTGCGCATAGGACAGGCGCCGTTCGCCATCGATCAGCGCAGTTTTCCCTGGCGTCCGCGCCGCCGACTGCCGCAGCATCTCGAACAGCGAAATGCCCCGCCAGTAACCCCGCTCGCGATAGCGGCGCGCGAATGCCTCCGGCCATGGAACGCAGCCGGGGAGCACCTAATCATACTGTGTCATGTTTGCGTTTCACTTCCGCTTTGCTTCGGCGGCGAGGGTAGCCCGTCAGACGTTGAGCGAGCGCGGCGGCGATGTACCAGCGCAGGGTCGGAATTGAGTCGAGGACGTGGCGCTGAGGTCGAATTGGTGCCCCGCGGGATGTAACCTTCGGGTAGGGCAGGTTGCGCGCGCAAGACGGTGTTTTTTTTAGTGTCCTGGCCATGGGCCAGGCGTTCACCGACCAGAAAGCCGTACGCCGCTATGCAAAGGCTCGCGTGGTGATGGAAACCGCGCCAGTTTCGTCCCTCGAAGTTGTCCAGACCGAACTCCTGTTTGAGTTCCTGATAGTCGCGCTCGATGCGCCAGCGACTCTTGACGGCGTCGACCAGTTGCTTGTGCGAGATGTTCGCTGGCAGCGTGCTGAGGAAGTATTTCGTCGGCTCGGGCTCACCTTTGGGCCACTCGATCAGCAGCCACTCCTCGTCGCGTGGTACGTCCCCCAGGTAGTCCAGATGGGCCGCTGTGACGCGCACGGCAGCAAAACGGGACGAGAGTTTGGCGTTCGTTCCCTCACGCCATGTGAGCTTGCGGTAGGCCGATCGCGGCAGCGACATCGCCATCTGCTTCGCCGAGACTGGTTGATGCTGCGCGTCGCGGCGCAACCGGGTGGGTTTCTTGCCCCGACCCGACCATGGCTTGGGCGGCAACGCTGCGGTGCCCGCAGCCCAGAGCGTTGTCCCCGGCTTGATGCCCAGCACGTAGAGAAGCCCTAACTCGGTAATGCCGTCACGATAGTCAGTATCGTCGCCGTACGCGGCATCGGCTGCCACGATATCGCCGGGAAGACCGGCAGCCTTGGCTTGTCTGATCTGCGCCAGCGAGATCTGCGGCTTGGTCAAGAACACCACGTCCTGTGGCACGCCGACTTCCTCGCATCGACTCCTGTCGTCGGTCCACGATTGCGGCAGATACAGCCGATACTTGACCGGCAGGCTGGCCTGCGCTGTGGCGATCGACAGGCTGACGGCGACCTGACAGTTATCGGTCTTGCCCAACTGGCCGCAATACTGGCGTGCCACTCCCACCGAGTGGGTTCCTGCCTTGGGCATGCCGGTATCGTCGGCGATCAGGAACACCCACCCCTTGTGCTCAGAGAGCATCTTGGGTAACACCCAGCTTTGCACTCGGCTGAGCACGCCCTCGTCCGACCAGGGCGAATCTGCCACGAAGTGTTGCAGCGACTGGTGGCGCGCTGGTACGTGGCATGGATCGACAGCTGCCGCCAGCGGTTCGATGCTCTTGCGCTTCAACGGCAACATCAGTCCTCGACAGTAGTCCTTCAGGCCAACCTTCCGCTCCAATCGACCAAGCCCATCAGTGACATGGTCGAGATACTTTGCGAACTCCTCGATAAGTTCCATCTCGCACTCCTTCATCACAGAGACAGTGAAGGATTCATTATAGGTTGCATTCAAATAAATATTAATATAAAGTTCTGCCTTAGGTACCAAGATGAAACTGACCCATGGCTCGATCGGCGCATTACGACGAAACAGAACTGGCTTGGGCGACATTTCTAATCGAAACGGCCACGACGGTACAACAACTCAGGCGCGGACAAGCAATGTTGCTGCCCGCGCTGACTGGGGCATCGATGGATACCACTGCGACGCTATTGGGAGTGGGACGTAACCAAGTATGCGTGCTGCGGCGGCAGTTTCGGGCGGCGGGCAACGCGCCATCGTTTGGTGACCACGACCGGCGCGGAGGGCGTAGGCGGGAGTTGCTGAGCCTGGAGGAAGAAACGCGGTTTGTGCAAGGATGGATCAACAAGGCCAAAGAAGGGCGAGCATTGGTCGTTGCGCCGATCCACGTGGCGTTCGAGAAAAAGGTCGGTAAACGGGTTCCAAAATCAACGATCTATCGCATGCTCGGCCGACATGGCTGGCCCAAGATCACCTCGAACACAAGGCGCCCGAAAGCTGACGCTGAATCGCAAGGCAAATAAAGAAGGCCCCTTCGCTGATCGAAGAGAAACAGCACAAAGATAATCATTAATAGTACTCTTTTGCACGCAACCAAGAATTATCTGGCGCGTCCTGGCATTACTTAACACAGTATGATTATGTAGAGCTCTACATAAGCAGCGATACCGGCCACTTGCGCCGGCTGGATGTACTTCAGCACCCGGTTAGAAGCGCCCGGTCGCAGGTGTTATCTGCAATATCCGGTCCGTTACGCCGAGCGTCGGCAAAAACCTTGCAAGCCAATAAATTGCGAGCGCATACTATTGAGCAGGTATCAATTTACATCCCG
>JAUSDQ010000240.1 GCA_030650525.1 Sulfuricaulis sp. | reverse complement strand
CCCGGAAGTCCTTGTAGCTCGAAGCGATCCATGTAACGGGTTTGACCATGACGTCAGACATTCTAGGAATATGGCTGAAACACCATATAGAGTCAAGTCGTTTTTGAGTAAGTCAATTGCCGTCTGCATCGCTGCAACCCTTTGTTTAGTCTGGCGCCTGGCAGGATTCGAACTCACGACCCCCTGGTTCGTAATTGCCAAAGTGAAATTTGCTGCGTGTTAAATCAACACATTGCAGTCAGAGCGCCGCGGACTCTGTCACACCGGCGCGATACAATGGCAGGTGGTTGCGTCGAATCGAAGAAAGGAACGATCATGCACGAACTCATGAAAATGGCGGTTGCGTTGGCGCTGGCAGGATGTGCCGCATTCGCCACCGCGCAAAACTATCCGGCCAGAGCCGTGCGCATCATTGTGCCCTTCCCGCCCGCGGGCGCTGCCGACCTGTTGACACGCCTCGTTGGACAAAAGCTGACCGAAGCGTGGGGGCAGCAGATCGTGATCGACAATCGCGCGGGTGCGGGCGGAATCATAGGCGCGGAACTCGCGGCCAAAGCGGCGCCCGACGGCTATACGCTGTTGATGGCGCCCGTCACCACTTACGCGGTGGGCATGACTGCTTACGCCAAACTCAGCTGGCGCCTCGACACAGACTTGCTACCCGTCGCAATGGTCGCCAACGTGCCGCATATCCTCGTCGCTCATCCGTCGCTGCCGGTGAAGAACGTGAAACAGCTGATCGCGCTCGCCAAGGCGCGTCCGGGCGAGTTGAATTTTGCTTCCCAAGGCAACGGCACGCTGTCGCACGTAGAGCAGGAATTGCTGCAGCAACTGGGCGGCTTCAAGGTCAACCACATACCGTACAAAGGCAGCGCACCGGGGCTTGCCGATCTCATTCCGGGCAACGTGCAGTTATTTTTCGACAGCATCCCCTCGTCCGTGCCTTACGTGAAGAGCGGGCGCTTGAAAGGCATAGGCGTTGCGTCGACCCAACGCTCGCCGGCGCTGCCCGATCTGCCGGCACTCAACGAATCGCTGAAAGGCTTCGAAGCCGACAACTGGTTCGGCTTCATGGCGCCCGCCGGAACGCCGCGCGATATCGTCGCGCGGTTCAACGCCGAAGTGCAAAAAAGCCTCGGTTCCCCGGAACTGAAGGAAAAGCTGCTCGCGCAGGGCGGCTACACTCACGGCGGCACGCCCGCGCAGATGGGCGAATTGATCCGCGCCGATCTTTCCAAGTGGGGCAAGGTCGTGCGCGCCGCCAACATCAAAATCGAATAACAGGGCCGCCATGAGAGAAGACGCACGCGACGCCGCCCTGCGCGTCAACGAGGAGCGCCTGTGGCGGCGCCACGCCGAGATGGCAAA
>JAUSDQ010000239.1 GCA_030650525.1 Sulfuricaulis sp. | reverse complement strand
CGCCGCCAAAGGCGAGGAACCACACCAGCACCGAGAGGTCCACGTGCACCACCAGCGCGGTGCGAAAAAAATCCACCCAGGGAAAAATATTCTGCACATAAGGTGTGCGCGCCAGCACCAGCAGCACCGAAAAAATACCGGAACCGAGCAGCGCGGCCAGCCCCAGCAGCAACCAGCCGACGGCAAGCTGCCGGCGGCCGTTGTCAGGAATCGGAAGATAAAATTCCATTATGATGATTGTTCACCGCAAAGGCGCAAAGGCAAGCGAAAATAAAATGAGATTGTCATGCTCGGTCTTTTTATTTTTTTCTTTGCGTCGCGGTGAAAATTATTTAAATACAAACCCGCCGGCGCGCGCGTCGAACTCCACCACGAACACCTGCGCCGCGACCAGTGTCACGTCCGCCTCCTTCGTGTAATTGAAATCCGGCACACGCACGCTGTCCTGCAGGCGCGCGTGCAAGCGATGCCGGCCCGCGCGGACGGGGAAACGCCGATAGACCGTGGAAGCACCGTCGCGCGACAGGCCCGCCGGAGCAAGTTCGGCCTGGAAAATTCGCTGGCCGTCCAGGTCGAGCTCAAAAACCACGGGTGAACGTTCGCGTCCACACTGGACCGGATTGCGCATATTGGGCGGGAGGCTGGCCAGTTCCTCCGCGGTACGCACATGGCACTCCGCTTTCGGCTGACCCGCATGACTGAAGCTCGCCTTGATCAGCGCCATATCCGGCGGAAAATGCACGTAGGCCGGGGCGGTCGAGAAATAACCGATCACGGCGACAAACAGGCCATAAAACACCGCCTGCCCGAGATATCGCAAGATGTGTTTCATCATGAATAATTCTCTCATCTTCAAGGACGTGAAAAAACAATAGACAGGATTAACAGGATTTCGCAGGATTTACAGGAATAAAATTTAGAATTCCATCCTGTTAATCCTGAACAATCCTGTAAATCCTGTGAATTCTTTGCGTTATCAATCAATAATTCCTAATCCAGTCTTCGGTGCAAGCGCGCGTCATGCGTGCGGAAATGTTCGGTAAACCACATCCTCAACTGATTCGCGAACTGCGCTTCGCTGAAGAACGCCTCATCCTCGTAATCGTCCATGATATCGCGGATTTCGTCGAGCAGGCGTTCATGATCGGCCTTGTGCGCATCGTAGAAATCATAGTTCTTGACGCGCATGAACTGCTCTTCAAGCGCGAAATGCGCGGAAATCCGGACAAAAATCTCGCCGAGAAAATTCATCGCCTCGTTGTCTTTACCGGTATACATCAAGCGGTCATGGGCCTCGTTGACCAGTCCGATCAGCTCGCGATGCTCGTGATCGACCGCGGCCACCCCGATGGAAAATTTATCATCCCACTCGATAAGTGACATTTCGGTCCTCCCGCGGATCAGGCGCCGGCGCAGCCGGCGGCGGGTTCCCGCCGCGGCGATACGGTCCCAGGCGGCGCAAACGTTCGCGGAATGCCGCCAGCTCGCGCGCCAGTTTGGCTTGGTCCGCAGGTCCCACCCATGCCGTGGCCAACCGTTCACGCGGCACTCTGCCTCGCAGATAGGGATCACGTTGTCCTTGCAGGCGTTGCTCGGTCCACTGCACGCCCAGACGTTGATAACAATCCCCGGCCACACAGCCCGTGAGCAGCACGCCGTCGGCGTGGTGGCGGCTGATGACAAAATCAATAAACGATGGCGGTAACGCGCCGATGCAAGGCAGGCTGAGTGCCGCCACCCCTTGATCCCGCATGGCCGTTAGATCGGGACCCGAGCGGCAACCGAAGACCATTATCCGGTCGGCCCCCACCAGCGGTGCCGTAGCGGCCAGGATACGGTGGCGCATGTCGCGCGTCGTCAGTGCCGGCATATCGATGCCGGGAATCAGGTCGCGCACGCGCCGGAACGGGGTGGCGGTGGGACAGGCGCCGACGCAAATACCGCAACCGGTGCACAGACCCGGATCGACCTGGGCCTGGCTTGGAAACGGCAATCCATCGGTGCGTGGCTGCAGAATGACAGCGCCGTAGGGGCAATCGGCAAAACAGCGTCCGCAGCCGTTGCAGTTGGCGAGATCGACCACAGCCGCTGCTTGCTCCGGCCGGCGCGGCATCCATGGCAGCAGCAACAACGCCAGCGTGCCGATGCCGGCCAAGGCCCAGACCATGCCCGGCGACCAGATATCGATCAGCGGATAGAGCGCAAGATAAAACCAGTCGGGTTGCACCACGCTGACCACCGTGCCGAGATCGGCCGGTCCCTGGCTGAGCGCCGGATAGGCGAACGCAAGCGCCGTCAGCGTGAGCAGCGTGCCGATCACGATCGGTCGGGGCGGATTCGTTTTCGCTCCGCTGATGCGCAGGATATGTATCCACATGCCCAGCAGCAAGAAAAGCGGGATGCCGATATGCATGAAGGACATCAGCGAAAAGAACCGGTCGTCGAGCGCGCCGTGGTTCAGAAAATTGCGTGCGATCGGCTCGCCGAATATTCCCAGCCCGTCGAACCATTCCGTGGTCACCAGCGCGACATACTGCGCCAGTCGGTCCCACACCAGCCAGTAGCCGCTGATACCCGAGGCATACAGAAACCACAACAGCAGCACCCCGGTGATCCACGCGTACCAGCGCACGCCGCGATAACGGTCCAGGGCGAATTCGCGCGCCAAATGCAGCAACACGGTAATCACCATGGCATCGGAGGCATAACGATGCAGGCTGCGCGCGACACCGCCCAGATACCATTGGGTATGCGTGAGGTATTCGACCGAGCGGTAGGCGCCGTCGATGCTGGTCTCGAAAAAAATATAAATATAAATACCGCTGACCGTCACCACCCAGAAAAAAAAGAACGACAGCGCCCCGAGATGATAAAGCGGATTGATTTTTGGCCCAAAAGCCATATCAAACGCCTTCTCTGAAACAGAAAACGCGTGCCGGCCGGCGCGCTGTAGCGTCTCAATCAAGGCTGATTCCCGCCATAAAACCTGCGCTGAACATCGCGGTGACTATACCTTAGCACTCTGCCCAGAGGAAAAAATACGACGCCGGTCAACCCTGTTTGCGCCGGCGCACACGACGCCACTCGCGGATCAGGAAGAAACTCACCGACCCGATGAAGGTAATACCGATGAAAAACTCGATGAATATCGAGTAATCGAAACGATACCGGTCGGTGGCGGGATCGTAGACGGTGCAGAACAGTTTGATCCGGTTACTGAGGCTGGAAAGCAGCGAGGGCGTGCTCGGCGTGCCAAACACAAGCTCCTTGAGCGGTTCCACCAGGATCGGGGTTTCGAAATTCATCCCATACACCTGGCGGTAAATCTTCCCCTGCGCGTCGATCACCGTGGCCTGGATGAGATGATCGAAACCGTGCGGGGCGCGATAGGCGATAAAGCCGAGTTCCTTGGTCAGGCCGGCCATCGCCGCCGCATCGGCGCTCAGGAATTCCCAGTGGGGAATGGCGATGCCCTGATCCTGGGCAAACTGGCGCATCGCCGGCGGCGTGTCTTTGGGCGTGTCGAATCCGATGGTGAGAACATTAAAGCTATCCGGTCCGAGCGCGCTGCGCGTCGTGCGCACCACCTTGGCGAGATGCTGGGTCGTCGTGGGACAGATATGGTAACAGCTGGTGTAAATGAGGCTGATGACCAGCGGCTTGCCGCGAAAATCGGACAGCCGCACATTGCGTCCGTCCGCCGTTGTCAGCGTGTAATCGCCGATGCTCTGGCCAATCGCTCCCTGGCTGACGGCCAGTGCGGCCTTCTGGTCGAATTTGGAAGCGGGGCCCGTTGCCGGCTGCGCGACATTATGGCCAGAGGTTTCGTGAAGCGCGGCAACACTTGCCGGCGCAACCGCGCAGAAAGCGATCAGGCCAAGAAACAAAACAAAAGATTTTGCGCGCATCGGAGAATCATACGACGATTCGCTGTTCGTGTCGGGCGCTGTTATGAATGACAAGACGAGCGAAGCCGGGCAACATTCTTTGCGCCCGGCGAGGGTGAGGCCGGGAAGGAACAGCCGGGCAGGCTTACGCCTGCCCGGCCTCCCACTCGCGGACCGGCCCAATGGTCCGCTTAACCCAGTCCCCAGACTTGAGACAAATACTTCCAGTTGACAAAGTAGTACAGGATGAACGTCGTCAGGAACACCAGCGCCAACACCAGCGTGCCGGGCACGGAGATGCCGCCCACGCCGATGCCGTGGACACCCGCCGCCACCGGTTCGGCGATGAGTGGGGTCGCGCCCTTGACCTCACCCCGGCGCCGCCCGAACAGAACCGAGGCAACGATCTGCAGAACGAACAGGCCGCCGCCGGCGATCGCGAGAATGCCGCTGATGGCCATGAGGCCGAGCATCAAATAGGCCACCTCCGGGTACTGGTATTGGAACAGCGCGTTGGCGAATGAGATATCCCAGTGACGCCGCGGCACGCCCAGCGTACCGGCGCCCATCATGAACAGCGTGAAGCCGATCATGCCGATGCCGAACAAATAGGGTTGCCACTTGGCCAGCCCGGGCAGAATGACATCGCGCCGGAACAGTACCGGCACCAGCCAGTAAGTCAGCGCCATGAACGCCAGCGTCGTGCCACCGACTACGGTGGCATGGAAGTGGCCCGGTACGTACAAGGTGTTGTGGATGATCAGGTTCAACTGCTCCGTGCCCATCATCACGCCGGTGATACCGCCGAGGAAACCGAAGATGATCAGCGACAGGAACATGCCGGAGAACGTCGGGTTGCCCCAAGGCGCCTTGCGCAACCATTCGAACAGGCCCTTGTTGAAGCCGCGCTTGCGTTGCGCGGCCTCGATCGCGCCCGGTACCGTGAGCCCGTGGATCATGCTCGCCAGCACCGCGAGATACATCGCATAACTGGTGTTGAAGATCTTCCATTCGGAGCTGAGTCCCGGATCGGACAGCAGATGGTGCGCACTGGCCAGCTGCAGGAACAGGATGTAGAGCAGGAACGCCATGCGCGAGACCTTTTCGGAAAGCGGCTTGGCGCCGAATACCACGCCGGCGATGAGGTACCACACGGCGATATGGGCCGAGACGTTGATCTGCTGCGAGGAATGCCCCATGGCCCACCAGATGATGCGGTACATCAGCGGATCGATGTAATTGATGTAACCGATTTTCCACAGGAAGGTCGGGATCAGAATGATCGCCCCCGAAGCGATGGTGAAAATAGCGATGATACAAGCGGTCAGCGCACCGAAGGTCACCAGCGGAATCGAGCCCTCGCCGTAGGTGCGCTCGGCACGTGCGATCACCAGCGTGCCCAGGAACACGAAACAGCCGATCAGGGCACCCACCGCGAAGAGAATTAGGCCCAGATAAAAGTGCGGCTCGGCCGACATCGGGACATACGAGGTCATCATCACGCTCGAGCGTCCCTGAAAGATGGCGACCTCGGTCATCACCGACCCGATCACCATCAAGGCAAAACCGAGCCACGCCCAGCGCGGAGTCGCCAGGCGCGAGCGCAGCAGGGTGCTGGAAGCGAAGTACAGCACCGCGATCTCGAAGAAAATAATCCAGAAAATAAGCACGCCGACGCCGTGCGCGGTCAGCAGCATGTAGAACATGTCCGCCTGCAGCAGGTGGACTGCGGGCCAACGCGTCAAAATTATCAACAAGCCGATCACGCCGCCGAACAGCAGATATACGATGCCGGCGACGGCATTCAGCTTCATCAATATCTCGGCCGGCTTGTGGAACAGCAGGCCGGTGTCGGGACAGGTACGGAATTCTGCGCTATTCGCCATGGGCCGCTCCTCCTTACTTCACGTAGATTCTGCCGGTCATCGTATGGTGC
>JAUSDQ010000214.1 GCA_030650525.1 Sulfuricaulis sp. | reverse complement strand
CACCGAGGCGTTGACGACGGGAAATTTTTGCAGCGCCAGCACTGCCGCCCTGACGAAGAACGAGGAGAAGCCGAGCTTGACGCCGTGTTTCTTCTCGAACGCCTCCATGTACTTGTTGCGCAGGTCGATCACCGGCTGCATGTTCACTTCGTTGAAGGTGGTCAGGATCGCGGCATTCTGTTGCGATTGCAGCAGGCGCTCGGCGATGCGCTGGCGGATGCGCGTCATCGGCACGCGCTGCTCGGGACGGCTGCCTGCGACCCTGGCTGAATTTACCCCATCCCCTCCCCAGCCCTCCCCTTGAAGGGGAGGGTGAATAGTAGGCGCTGCTGCGTTCTCTCCCCCCTTCAAGGGGGGAGTTGGAGGGGGGATGGTGGTAGATTTTGCGTCCGGCAAGGCATTCAGCACAGCTGCCGTGGTGTCGCGACCGCTGCGCCCACTGCCTTGCAAGCTGCCCGCATCGATCTCATGCTCGCGCGCCAGCTTGCGCACCGAGGGTGGCACGGCAGGAGCTGGTTTCTTCTCCCCCTCTCCCCCACCCTCTCCCGCAAGGGGAGAGGGGGTATTTTGTGCCTGCGCAGCAGTATCGATCTGCGCGATCACTTCCTCGCTGGCCACTTTTTCGCCATTGCCCTTGATGATTCTGGTCAGCACACCGGACTTGCTCGCGGGCAGTTCCAGCACCACTTTGTCGGTCTCGACATCGATCAGGTTCTCGCCTTCGGCAACCGCCTCGCCCGCCTGTTTGTGCCAGGTCAGCAGCGTAGCTTCGGAAACGGATTCGGAAAGTTGCGGAACCCTGACTTCGATAATATGGCCTTCAATGATGCTCATGGTGTATGGCTCCCGGATTAGGTTTATTGTCGAGATCGTCGCGGAAGGCCGCTGCGATCACCGCTTTCTGTTGTTCCTGATGCACCGCCAGATAGCCCGCAGCGGGTGCGGCAGATGACGGGCGCAACGCGTAATCGAGGCGCATGCCCTCGCGCAGGTGGCGCAGCAGGTAATGCTGGATGCGATGCCATGCGCCTTGGTTGCCCGGCTCCTCCTGACACCACACCACTTCCGTGGCATTCGGATAGGCGTTTATCTGCGCCACAAAATCCTTATGCGGGAACGGATAGAGCTGCTCGATGCGGATGATCGCCATATCCTGAATCCCCTTGGCGCGCCGCGCCGCGAGCAGTTCGTAATACACCTTGCCGCTGCACGCGATGATGCGCCGCACTTTTTTATTATCCAGCGCATCGGCTTCGGCGATCACCGGCTGGAATTTCCCCCCGGTGAATTCGGCGAGCGGCGAAGCCGCATCCTTGCTGCGCAGCAGGCTCTTGGGGGTGAACACGATCAGCGGCTTGCGCATCGGGCGCAGCATTTGGCGGCGCAGCAGGTGGAACATCTGCGCGGCATTGGAGGGGATGCATACCTGAATGTTGTAGTCGGCGCACAGTTGCAGGTAGCGTTCGATGCGCCCCGATGAATGCTCCGCGCCCTGCCCCTCGTAGCCGTGCGGCAGCAGCATCACCAGCCCGCACAGCCGCCCCCATTTCACTTCTCCGGAGGCGATGAACTGGTCGATCACCACTTGCGCGCCGTTGGCGAAATCGCCGAATTGCGCTTCCCACAACACCAGCGAATCCGGCTCGGCGGTGGCATAGCCGTACTCAAATCCGAGCACCGCCTCCTCGGACAGCAACGAGTCGATCACGATGATGTCCGCCTGGCCGGGCGCGAGATTTTGCAGCGGTGTGTAAGCGCCTTCGTGCCGTTCCTTGCGGTTCTGGTCATGCCAGGTGGCGTGGCGATGAAAGAACGTGCCGCGCTGGCTGTCCTGCCCGCTCAGCCTTATCGGATAACCCTCGGTGAGCAGCGTGGCATAAGCGAGGTTTTCCGCCATGCCCCAATCCAGCGGCAAATCCCCGCGCGCCATCGCAGCGCGGTCTTCGACGATTTTCTGCACGCGCGAATGCAGCACAAAATTTGCCGGGGCAGTGGTCAGCGGCACGGCCAATTGCCGCAAGCGCTCCAGCGGAACGGCGGTATCCACCGGGATGTCCCATGCGATGTCGTGCTGGTATTTTTTCCAGTCGGCGGCTATTTTGCTGTCGCGATTTTCCAGCGTAGGCCGGGTGGATCTGTGCCCCTCGTCCATCGCCTTGCGATAGGCCGCGATCATACCGTCCGCCTCGCCAGCCTGAATTGCGCCCTGCCCGTCCAGCCGCTGCGCATACACGGCACGCGTGCCGGGGTGCTGGCGGATGAAGCGATACATGAACGGCTGCGTGACCAGCGGCTCGTCCTGCTCGTTGTGCCCCAGCTTGCGGAAACACACCAGGTCGATCACCACGTCCTTGTTGAAGTGCATGCGGTAGTCCAGCGCAATTTCGGTGACCAGCAATACCGCGTCCGGGTCATCCGCATTCACATGAAAGATCGGCGCATCGATCATCTTGGCCACGTCGCTGCAATGGATGCTGGAACGCGTATCGCGCGAATCCGAGGCAGTGAAGCCGATCTGGTTGTTGATGATGACATGCACCGTTCCGCCGGTGCGGTAGCCGCGCGTTTGCGACATGCCCAGCGTCTCCATCACCACGCCCTGCCCGGCGAATGCCGCATCGCCGTGCAGCAGGATCGGCATCACTTTCGAACCGTGAAAATCCTTGCGGTGGTGCTGGCGCGCGCGCACCGAACCTTCCACCATCGGATTGACGATTTCAAGATGCGAAGGGTTGAACGCCAGCGAGACATGCAGCTCGCCACCCGGCGTATCGATATCGGAGGAAAAACCCTGATGGTATTTTACGTCCCCGGAAGTCAGGTGCTCGGCATGGATACCTTCGAATTCGGCGAACAGCATTTTCGGCTTTTTGCCGAGAATATTCACCAGCACATTCAGCCGCCCGCGATGCGCCATGCCGATCACGGCTTCCTGCACGCCTTGCTCACCGGCGCGTTGCAGCAAATGATCGAGCAGCGGAATCAGCGTCTCGCCGCCTTCCAGCGAAAAGCGCTTTTGTCCGACGTATTTGGTGTGCAGGTAACGCTCCAGCGTCTCGGCGGCGGTCAGCCGCTCCAGGATGCGGCGGCGCATCGCGGCGCTATATCCGGCCAACCCGCGCACTCCTTCCAGACGGCCCTGTATCCAGCGTTTTTGCGTCACATCGCCGATGTACATATACTCAGAACCGATGCTGCCGCAATAGGTCTGGCGCAGCAATTGCAGGATTTCGCGCAAGGTCATGCGCGGCGCATCCGGCATGGATGCCGCATCAAAGACGCTATCCATGTCGGTTTCACCCAAGCCGTAATGCGCCGGGTCGAGTTCGGCGATCACCGGCCTGGCATAGCGGCCAAGCGGATCGAGGTTGGCGGCGCGCATGCCGAGGATGCGATACGCGTTGATGAGTTGCGACACATGAGCCTGCTTGCATTCCAGATCGGCATCATGGGTTGCAATGGCGGCATCCGCTTTCGGCAAAGCCGCGAAGGTGCGCTGAACGGTGCTGTGCGCCACCTCGCGAGCCGCGCCGGGTGTGGCTTGCAGCGCGTCGAAATAGCCGCGCCACGCCTCTGGAATTGAGGCCGGATCGGCGAGATAATCCTCGTACAAGCCTTCGACGAACACGTCGTTCATCCCGAACAACAGGGAAGTGTCGCGCATGGCCTGCATGTAGTTTTTTTCTGGTGCGGCCATTAGTTACTCCAGAAACTGTCCTAAAAACGGCCTTTTCATCCGCAGATTACACAGATTACGCAGATTTCAAGGCTACCGATTCCTCTTCTATCACCAAGCTGGCGTACCAGCCAGTTATTTCAAGCCAGCGGTTAATCTGCGTTAATCTGCGAAATCTGATGTAACTACTAGCCATTCGACTAGGCTGCCAAAAAACGCCAGCCAAGTCGCTGGTTATGCGGACAGTAGTTTTTCATGGTTTATTGACGATTACCCATCGGCACGAAATCGCGCTTGGTCGCGCCGCGATACAACTGGCGCGGGCGCCCGATCTTGTGGTCCGTATCCGCGATCATTTCGTTCCATTGCGAAATCCAGCCCACGGTACGCGCCACGGCAAAGATCACCGTGAACATATTGACCGGGATACCCAGCGCGCGCAGCACGATGCCCGAATAGAAGTCCACGTTCGGATACAACTTGTGGTCGATGAAATACGGGTCGCTCAGTGCAACGCGCTCCAGCTCCATTGCCAACTCGAACAGCTTGTGGTTGCCCAGCTTGAGTTCCTCGACCACTTCGTAACAGGTCTGGCGCATCACCGCTGCGCGCGGGTCCATATTTTTGTAGACGCGGTGGCCGAATCCCATCAGGCGGTATTTCTTGTCTTTCACGCCCTGCACATATTCGGGGACACGCGAGATATCGCCAATCTCCTCCAGCATTTTCAGCGCGGCCTCGTTCGCGCCGCCGTGCGCCGGGCCCCACAGTGCGGTGATACCGGACGAGATACAGGCGAACGGATTCGCCCCGCTCGAACCGGCCAGGCGCACCGTCGAGGTGGAGGCATTCTGCTCATGGTCGGCGTGCAGGATCAGGATGCGATCCAGCGCGCGCACCAGTATCGGGTTGGGCTCGTAATCTTCAGCCGGGGTAGCGAACATCATGTACATGAGGTTCTCCGCATAGCTGTATTTATTCTTCGGATACATGAACGGAGAGCCGGTGTAGTATTTGTGCGCCATCGCCGCGATGGTCGGCACTTTTGCCAGCATGCGCATCGCCGAAATCTCGCGATGCCGCGGGTCGTTGATGTCCAGCGAATCGTGATAGAACGCCGACAGCGCGCCCACCACGCCGACCATCACCGCCATCGGGTGCGCATCGCGGCGGAAGCCGGAAAAGAATTTCGCCATCTGGTCATGCACCATGGTGTGGTGCGTCACGATATCCTTGAATCCGGCAGACTGCGCGGCATCAGGCAACTCGCCGTTCAGCAGCAGATAGCACACCTCGAGAAAATCGGAATGCTCGGCCAGCTGCTCGATCGGATAGCCACGGTAGTAGAGCAGCCCGGCATCACCGTCGATGAACGTGATCTTCGAGGTACAACTGGCCGTGGCGAAGAACGCCGGATCATAAGTGAACAGACCAAGCTTGGTGATATTGTGAATATCAAGTACGTCCGCCCCCAGTGTGCCGGACAGGATCGGCAATTCGACACTGCGCCCATCATCCAGCGTCAGCGTTGCAACACGTTTGCTTTCCATGATTTTCCCCTCCCCCTACGCAACATAAAAAATTGCAAAAATCGTTATCCGCAGATTACACAGATTTACGCAGATTAAATCCCTCATATTTTTCGGTAACGCCGCCTCGATAATCTGTGAAATCTGCGTAATCTGCGGATTAAGACTATCTGAAGCCGTATTAAACCGTCCTGATCTTCTCCAGCAACGCCTGTTGCTCGCCCGGTGCCGCTTCCTGTCTGCCCGAAATCATATCCCATAGCGGGTTGTCGGGCATGTCCAGCAACACCTCGAACGCCTGCCGTCCGGCATCATCAAGCTGCGCATAGTGCGCCTCGATAAAACGCCCCAGCACGATGTCCAGTTCCAGCAAACCGCGCCGCGCACGCCAGCGCACCCGTTCCAAGTTTTTCACAAACACCTCTCAAAACGCGAAATTTCTAAGCCAGGCAAGGCGCGCTTGAAAAATTGCAGCGCCGCATATGAATATATATGTAAGCAAAATTTTTCAAGCGCAACGCAGTATGGCAACGAAATTTCGCGTTTTGAGAGGTGTTTTTTCATACCATGCGCTTGACCATCATATCCTTGATATGTCCAATCGCCCCGGTCGGGTTCAATTCCTTCGGGCACACATCCACGCAGTTCATGATGGTGTGGCAACGGAACAGCCGGTATGGGTCTTCCAGGTCGTCGAGACGTTCGCTGGTGGCATGGTCGCGCGTGTCGGCGATGAAGCGGTACGCTTGCAGTAATCCCGCCGGGCCGACGAATTTGTCCGGGTTCCACCAGAATGAAGGGCATGACGTGGTGCAGCAGCCGCACAGGATGCACTCGTACAGGCCGTTCAGGTGCTCCCGTTGCGCGGGCGATTGCAACCGCTCGGTTTCCGGCGGCGGATCGTTGTTGATCAGGTAGGGTTTGATCGAATGGTATTGCTTGAAGAACTGCGTCATGTCCACGATCAGATCGCGGATCACCGGCAAGCCCGGCAGCGGACGCAATGTGACCGGTTCTTTCAGCGACGAGAGCGGCGTGATGCACGCCAAGCCGTTGCGCCCGTTGATGTTCATCGCATCCGAACCGCACACCCCCTCGCGGCAGGACTTGCGTAGCGATAAACTGTCATCCTGCTCCTTCAGCATCAGAATCGCATCCAGCAGCATCTTGTCGCCCGCCTCAATGTCCAGCTCGTAGTCCTGCATATACGGCGCAGTATCGGTGTCAGGGTTGTAGCGATAGATTTTGAATTTCATTGGAACTCCTAAAGCTTGTAGCCGGTAGCTTGTAGCTCGTAGCAAATTCGGGTGGCTACCCGCTACATGCTACAAGCTACCCGCTTAGTACACCCGCGCCTTGAGCGGGAACGATTCCACGGTCAACGGCTTCAACCGCACCGGTTTGTATCCCAGGCGGCGTTCGTCGCTGAAATACAGGCTGTGCTTGAGCCAGTTCACATCGTCGCGTTGCGGGAAATCGTCGCGCGCATGAGCGCCGCGGCTTTCCGTGCGCGCCGCCGCCGCAGTCATGGTCGCCTGCGCGACCTCGATCAGGTTATCCAGCTCCAGCGCCTCGATGCGCGCGGTGTTGAACACCTTGCTCTTATCCTGAATCTCCGTATGTGCGGTGCGCTCGGCGATCTCTCTGATTTTCTCCACGCCTTCGGCCAGTAATTCCGGGAAGCGGAACACGCCGCAATGTTTCTGCATCGCCCTGCGCATCGCGTCGCCGACCTCGGAAACCCGCTCGCCGTTTTTCTGGTTTTCCAAGCGCGCCAGGCGCGCCAAGGAACGCTCGGCGGAATCGGCAGGCAACAGTTTGGGGTGCGGATGGCTTTGCAGGTCTTCGATGATCTGCCTGCCCGCTTCGCGCCCGAACACCAGCAGATCCAGCAGCGAATTGCAGCCCAGGCGGTTCGCGCCATGCACCGACACGCACGCGCATTCGCCCGCCGCGTACAGGCCGTGCACCACCTCTTCCGGGCCATGGTGATATGGCGCGACGACTTGCCCGTGATAGTTGGTGGGGATGCCACCCATCATGTAATGCGCGGTCGGCACGACGGGGATCGGATTTTTGGCCGGATCGACGTGGGCGAATTTCAGCGCGATTTCGCGGATACCCGGCAAGCGCTGCCGGATAACGTCGTCGCCGAGATGATCCAGCTTGAGCATGACGTGGTCGCCGTGCTTGCCGCAGCCGCGCCCCTCGTTGATCTCGATGGTCATGGCGCGCGACACCACGTCGCGGCTGGCCAGATCCTTTGCGTTCGGCGCGTAGTTCGGCATGAAGCGCTCGCCGTCCTTGTT
Source organism: Sulfuricaulis sp. (assembly GCA_030650525.1). Lineage (GTDB taxonomy): Bacteria > Pseudomonadota > Gammaproteobacteria > Acidiferrobacterales > Sulfurifustaceae > Sulfuricaulis. The sequence goes on along the minus strand of JAUSDQ010000214.1, from coordinate 1,441 downwards.
CACCAGATAGCCGCCCTCCCCGCGCACGCCTTCGGTGATCAGCACCCCCGCGCCATACACGCCGGTGGGATGGAACTGGAAGAACTCCATGTCTTCCAGCGGAATCCCGGCGCGCGCCGCCATGCCCAGCCCGTCGCCGGTGTTGATGTAGGCGTTGGTGCTGGACTGGAAGATGCGCCCCGCGCCGCCGGTCGCAAACAGCGTGGCGCGCGCCTGAAAGATCATCACCTCGCCGGTTTCGATCTCCAGCGCGGTCACGCCGAGCACGTCGCCGTCCGCGTCGCGGATCAGGTCGAGCGCCATCCATTCGATGAAAAAATGCGTGTTGGCTTTCACGTTCTGCTGGTACAGCGTGTGCAGCATGGCATGGCCGGTGCGGTCTGCCGCCGCACAGGCGCGCTGCACCGGGTTCTTGCCGTAATCCTGCATATGCCCGCCGAACGGGCGCTGGTAAATCTTGCCACTTTCCAGCCGGTCGAACGGCATGCCGAAATGCTCCAGCTCGTACACCACCTCCGGCGCGGCGCGGCACATAAATTCGATGGCGTCCTGGTCGCCGAGATAATCCGAGCCTTTCACCGTATCGTACATATGCCAGTGCCAGCTATCCTTGCTGATGTTGCCCAGCGACGCGGCGATCCCGCCCTGTGCCGCGACGGTGTGCGAACGGGTCGGGAACACCTTGGACAACACCGCCACTTTCAGACCGGCCTGTGCCAGTTGCAGCGCCGCGCGCATCCCTGAGCCGCCTGCGCCCACTACCACCACATCGAACGTTCGTTTTGCAACTGCCATTTTATTTTCCTTCACCGTCGTTCCGGCGCAAGCCGGAATGACGAATCTTGAATCATTTCAGAATCCCCACAATATCTGCACCGACCATATCGCATAAAGCAGCAAAGCCAGAATCACCAGAACGTGGATCACCAGACGCACACTGGCCGGTTTCACATAATCCATCACGATGTCGCGGATACCGATCCATGCGTGATAGAACAAGCACAGCAGAAACAGCAAGGTGAACGTGCGCATCAATTGGCCGGAAAACAACCCTATCCACGCGTCGTAACCCGGATGGGGCTGCAACAGCAGGTAAGCCGCCAACGATACGCAGTACAGCGCCATCACCGCCGCCGTGACGCGCTGCACCAACCAATCGCGCAAACCGTAGTGCGCACCGACAACGACGCGGTTTACCATAGCTTAGCTCCTGCCAGAACGGTCAGCGCGAGGCTGAGCACTATCACTGCCTTGCTGCTGTTGCGCGCCTGCGTAAGACTTGTAATGTAGCGCAAGTCAATTGCCAGATAGCGTAGCCCGGCGCAGAAGTGATGCAGGAAAGCCCACAGCAAACCGAGCAGCATCAGCTTGAGCAGCGGATGTGCCAGCACGGACAGCAATTGGGTATAGGTTTCGATGGAGCGCAGGCTATGTTGCAACA